>JAYWIE010000375.1:0-2767 GCA_043789155.1 Rubricoccaceae bacterium
GGTGGGCGTAGGGCCACAGCATGCTGTGGCCCTACCGAGCGCGGCGCGGTGTCACGCGCGGCGTCACGCGCGACGCATCCGGCGAGGGCGGGACGCCTGCGGGCGCGCTCAGCCGGCGGACGGGTCGGCGGCCGTGGGGTCCATCCAGAAGGCGTCCCAGACGTGGCCGTCGAGGTCGGCGAAGCTGCGGGAGAGCATGAAGCCATGATCCTGCGTCTCGCCGGCGTGCGCGCCGCCGGCCGCGAGCGCGGCCTCGATCATCGCGTCGACGGCCGCGCGGCTGTCCACGGAGAAGGCGAGGCCCACACCCGCCGCCACGCGCGGGTCGGAGACGGGCAGCGTCGCGAAGCCGGCGAAGCGCTCGTGCGTGAGCAGCATCGCGTAGGCGTCCTCGCCGATGAGCAGGCACGTCGCCCCGTCGCCGGTGAACCGGGGGTCGAAGGCGAAGCCGAGGGCCTCGAAAAAGACCACCGACCGCTGGAGGTCGGCGACGGGCATGCTCACGAACAGCTTGTGCCGCGTTGTGGCGCTGGTGCGCGTGAGCGTGATGGGCGGGGCGGAGGTGTCAGTCATGGGGGCGGGCCGGTAGAAGGTGGTTAGGAAAAGGGGACATGCCGGAAGCGGCGACGCGCGAGGCTACGCCGGCCCTGTGACGGCACCATGACGCCGCCACGGCGGCGCGACTGCGCGGAAACCGGAGGCGGCAGGCGCACATACACCGCGCCCCTCTCGCCGCACCGGCTCCGGTGCCCGTCCGATGCCCGAAGGCCCCGAAGTCCGCCGCGCCGCGGACGCGCTCCACGACGCCCTCGCCGGGCAGACGATCACCGCCTTCTCGGCGCGCACGAAGGCTGCGAAGGCATGGCTGGAGGCCCGCCCGGACGTCTTCCCAGGCCGGACCGTCGCCCGCGTGTGGAGCCACGGCAAGATCCTCGTCGGCCAGACCGAGCCCGACGCGGCCGGCGAGTCGGCCTTCTTCTCGTCGCACTTCATGATGTGGGGCCGCTGGCACGTCGTGGACCCCGCGGACGACATCGCCGTCACCCGCGACCGACGCGAGCGCGCCCGCATCGAGACGGCCGACGCCGTCGCCGTGCTGTTCTCCGCGCCCGTGTTCGAGGTCGGGACGGGCGACCCGTACGCCGGCGTCGCGCACCTGCCGACGCTCGGGCCGGACGTGCTGCCGCTCGGCGGGGCACCCTACGGCGTCGCCGAGGTTCGCCGGCGCATGGCGGCTACGCCCGAGCGGACCGTCGGGGCCGTCCTGCTGGACCAGACGGTCCTCGCGGGCGTCGGCAACTACCTCCGCGCCGAGATCCTGTGGCAGTGCCGCATCGACCCGTGGCGGGCGGTCGGCGAGCTCACGCCGGACGAGTGGGACTGCCTCGAGCGCGAGATCCCGCGTGTCTGCGGGCTGGCCTACCGCGAGTCCGGGCGGACCGTCTCGGAGCCCGAGCAGCTCCGGATGCACGAGCCGGGCATGACCTACAACGCGCCCCAGGACTGGTCCACGCGCCACGCCGTCTTCCGGCGCACCAACCTGCCGTGCCTGCGCTGCGGCGCGCCGGTGCGCCAGAAGCGCCAGACGACGCGCGAGGACGCGACCGGCGAAAACGGCGGTGACAAGGAGCGCATCATCTACTTCTGCGCCGTCTGCCAGGACACGACGGTCGCGCTGCCGCCGGCCAAGCCGCGCGCGCTCGTCCCGGCCGACGCCGCCGACCGCGCCTCAGAGTCCGACGCGCTTGATGTCCCCGACGGGGAAGGCGCAGCCCACGAGCACGACGATCCCGATGCCTGACCCTCTCCCCCGCCCCCCCGCGGCGCGCCCCGACGAGGCGCGCCGCGGCGGAGCCCGCTTCGCCGACTTCGCCGCGGCCCTCCGCGACGTCGAAGCCGCCGCGGGCCGCCTCGACAAGGCCGACCGCCTCGTCGCCTTCTTCGCCGACGCCCCGGACGACGACGCGGCGCGGGCCGCGCGCTACGCCTCGGGCCGCGTCTTCCCGCTCGCCGACGAGCGGACGGTCGACGTCGGCTTCGCCGCGATCCGCACGGCCGTCGCCGGCCTCACCGGGGCCGAGCCCGACGCGCTCCGCGCCGCGCTCGTGCGCCTCGGCGACCCGGGCGACGTCGCGGCAGAGGCCATGGGCGAGCGGCCGGCATCTGAGTTGACGCTCGGGGACGCCGAGCACGCCTTCGAGGCCATCGCGGCGACGCGCGGCTCCAAGGCGCGCGCGGCGCGCGTCGGCGAGACGCTCGGCCGGCTCGGGACGGACGAGGCGCGCTTTTTTGTCCGCCTGCTCGCCGGCGATCTCCGGACGGGCATGCTCGCCGGCGGCGTCGAGCTCGCCCTGTCGCGGGCCTACGCCGCGACCATCGGCGACGTGCAGCGCGCGCACATGCTCACCGGCGACATTGGCGAGACGGCCGTGCTGGCGCGCCACGGGCGCCTCGGCACGGCCGCGATGCGCCCGTTCGCGCCGGTCCGCTTCATGCTCGCGAGCCCGGCCGAAGATGCCGCAGACGTCGCGCGGCAGGTGGACGCGCCCTTTCTCGTCGAGGACAAGTTCGACGGCATCCGCGCGCAGGCGCACATCGGGCCCGACACGCCGGCCGAGCACGCGCCGGGCGTCGACGGGCCCACGGACCTGCACGGCGCGACGGTCGAGACAGACGCCGGGACGGTCCGCGTCGCGCTGTTCTCGCGGACGCTCGACGCCATCGGCGGGGCCTTCCCCGATCTCACCGCGCCGCTCGCGGCGCTGTC
>JAYWIE010000376.1:0-2766 GCA_043789155.1 Rubricoccaceae bacterium
GCGGACGGCCGTCTCGGTCTCGTCCGCGTTCAACGCGCACCGCCTTCTGCCGGCGCGCTTCGGCTGGTCCATCCCGGTCACGTACGCCGTGACGGCCAACGGCTCCACGCCGCGCTACGACCCGCGCCGCGGCGACACGCGCCTGGGCGACCTCGTCGAGCAGACGCTCGCCGACACGTCGGCCGCAGCCGCGGCCGAGGCGACGCCGCAGATCCGCGCGCAGCAGATCGTCGAGCGCGCGCAGACGGTCTCGGGCACGCGCAACTTCCGCGTCCAGCTGAGCAAGACCGGCAGCCGCTCGCCGTGGCTGCGCTACTCGCTCGACGGCCTCTCTGCGGCCTACTCGTCGTCCGCCCAGACCGCCCGCGACCCCGCGAACGCCTTCAACGACATCGGCTCGTGGGTGGCGAACCTCAACTACCGCGTCGCCTTCCCGCGCCCGAAGACGATCCGCCCGCTGTGGTTCACGGGCGGCGTGCCGCTCGCGCGCGTGCTCGCGGGCCTGCGCGTCAACATCTTCCCGCAGGCGATCAGCTTCGTCACCGACGCCAACCGGAGCACGTCGCAGATCCGCGCGCGCCCCGTCGAGGCGCTCACCCGGGGAACGGCCGTCACTGAGCCGGACTCCGTCGCGGACTTCCGCACGCGCACGCGCCGCACGCAGCTCTTCACGCACCGCCGCCAGACGGACTTCCAGTACAACCCCTTCCCGTTCCTCCAGCTCAGCTACGGCTCGAACACGGACCAGGACTTCGGCACGGCCGGCCAGACCCGCAGCTTCAGCATCCTCGCGCGCAGCCGCACCGAGGCTGACAGCTTCCGGACGTTCAACATCAGCCCCGAGGACGCCCGCCTCCCCGGCAGCGACGTCTATACCTTCTTCAACATCACGACGCCAGAGCAGTACCGGGACCGGATCGAGGTCCTCGGCGGTGAGACGCTCGACGTGCTGCCCTTCGGCGAGGCGCTCGGCAACGTCTTCTCGGGCGGCCGCAACGGCTTCGGCGAGCGCAACGTCCGTACGCGGGCGTACTCGCAGTCGCTCACGGCGTCGCTGCGCGTGAGCACGGCGCGGCTGCGGTGGCTCGCGTGGATCCGCCCGCAGGCGCTGAGCTACCAGACAGCCTACCAGTGGCAGGACACGCCGATCTCGGGCCGCCCGGAGCTCGACGTCGCCGGGGCCGGCTCGCGCATCAGCCTCCAGACGGGCCTCCAGCTCGTCCCGACCGAGTTCTGGCGGCTCTTCCCGTTCTACCGCAGCCTCGAGACGGCGGCCGGCCGCGGGCCAGGCGGCGGCCGCGGGCCGGGCAGCGGCCGCGGGCAGGCCCCCGCCGACACGTCGGCCCACCGCGGCGGCTTCAGCCCGGCCGCCATCGGCCGCAACCTCTTCCTCGCCGCGACCGGCCTCACGGACGTCACGGTGACGTACCGCGGCGCGTTCTCGTCGTCGTCGGGCGGCCTCGTCGGCAACAGCTACAGCCTGCTCTCGGGCCTGACGGGCTCGGCACCGGGCCTCGGCTACCGCCTCGGCCTCGACCGCTCGCTGCCGCTCGAGCGCCGCTTCACGGACCCGCTCATCAACGTCCCCTACAACGACCAGCTCGAGGACCGCCACGCCTTCGACGCGCGGACGACCGTCGAGCCGTTCCGCCAGCTCCGCATCGGCCTGACGTGGCAGACGTCGTTCGGTGAGACGACGCGCCTGCCGTTCTCCTACACCGCCGGCGGCGTGCCGACGCCGCTGCCCGCCGACCGCGCCGGCTCGGGCGAGTCCACGATCTACGCCTTCGGCGGCTCCTACGCCTCGCTGCTCGACCGCCACCGCGACCGCTTCTTCGCGGACACCGAGGGCGCGCAGCCCGGCACGCCGGTCGAGTCCGAGGTCCTGCTCCGGACCGGCCTCGCCGAGGACTTCCAGGCCGAGTTCGTCAAGGGCTTCGGCCGCTTCGGCCCGCGCGGCCTCTTCGCGATCCCCGTCCCCGGCTGGGACATCTCGTACTCCGGCCTCGGCAGCCTCCCGCTCGTCCGCATCATCGCGCAGCAGATCACGCTCCGCCACAACTACTCGGCGACGTCCCGCGCGGACTACACGCAGTTCTTTACGGACGGCCTCCAGCCGCGCACCATCACCGTCGCCGGCGACGGCGGACCGCGATCGCTCACCCTCGTCGCGCCGCCCGTCGACCCGCAGCTCGGCTCGTCCGAGGCCAACGTCATCACGGTCAACGAGCGCTTCCAGCCGTTCATCGGGGCCTCGATCGGCCTGCGCGGCGGCATCCAGACGGACGTCACGTGGAACCGCTCCAACCTCTACACGCTCCAGGCGACATCGGCGCAAATCACCGAGAAGAACATCGAGGAGATCCAGGTCCAGTTCAGCTACGCCAAGACGGGCCTGCGCCTGCTCGGCCTGCGGCGGCTCAACAACAACCTCCGCCTCTCGCTCGCGGCGTCCTACGGCACAGACCAGACGATTCCGCACAACCTCCGGACCGATCTGCAGAGCCTGCTCACCAACCAGCCGGTCGAGGTCTCGGACCAGAGGATTCTCCAGCGTCGCATCCAGCTCTCGCCGCGCATCAGCTACACGATCTCGAACCAGGTCACGGCGGACGTCTTCCTTCGCTTCGAGCAGTCGAACCCGAAGGGCGGTCCCAACCCGTTCGCTACCAAGAATGTGGACGGCGGCGTCAGCCTCCGCATCCTGTTCTCGAACTGAGGTCGGGGTTCGGGGTTCGGGGTTCGGGGTTCGGGGTTCGGAGTTCG
>JAYWIE010000377.1:0-9777 GCA_043789155.1 Rubricoccaceae bacterium
CCGCAAGCGCCGCTTCGACGGCCTCGGCGCGCTCAGCGAGGCCGCCAACCGCGACGAGGTCGACGCGCTCGTGCGGCAGGTCTACGGTGCCGGCCGCGCGCTCCAGGCCGAGATCGAGCGCCTCGAGACGATGGAGAACTACCGCCGCGACTTCCTCGGCGACGTCGCGCACGAGCTCCGGACGCCCATCTTCGCCGTCGCCGGATTCGCCGAGACGCTGCTCGACGGCGCGCTCGACGACGACCGCGTCCGCCGGCGCTTCGTCGAGAAGGTGCTCGCCAACGCCCGCCGCCTCGAGGCGCTCACGCGCGATCTCACGGACATCTCGAAGCTCGAGACGGGCCGCATGGACCTCCGCCGCGAGCCGTTCGACGTCCGCCCGCTCGCGGTCGAGATCGCCGAGGGCCTCGAGCGCCTCGCCGAGGCCAACGGCGTCGACCTCCAGGTCCGCGTCCCGGACGGCCTCCCGCTCGCCGACGGCGACCGCGACCGCATCCGGCAGGTCGTCGCCAACCTCGTCGAGAACGCCCTGACGTACACCACGACGGGCGGGCACGTCGAGATCGCCGCCCGCCGCCTGCCCGCCGGCGACGTCCGCGTGAGCGTCGTCGACGACGGCATCGGCATCCCGACGGACATGCTGCCGCGGCTCACGGACCGCTTTTTCCGGGTCGATAAGTCGCGCGCGCGGGAGCGGGGCGGGACCGGCCTCGGCCTCTCGATCGTCAAGCACATCCTCGAGGCGCACGGGCAGCGCCTCGCCGTCGAGAGCCGGCCGGGCTACGGCTCGTCGTTCGCGTTCACGCTGCCGGCGGCCGCGTTGCCGGCGGCCACGCCGCCCTCCGCCATGCTACCGGAGCCGCCGCCGCGCCCTGCGCCGCCTGCGGCCGAGGCCCCGCGCGCCGAGGCCGACCGGCCACCGCTCCGCCGCGCCGGACGCCCCGGCGAGACGGCGGCCTGACGCCGAGGGGAAACGCGCCGGCGCGTCGCCCGTAGGACGCAGGTACCCTCCCGGCCCTCGTGACGCTCTCCGATCTTATCCAGCAGACCCGCTTCGAGTCGCCGGCGCAGGAGGCCGTCCTCAACATCCTCGCGACCGAGTCGTGGATCGCGGCGCGCATGGCCGAGGCGCTCGGCGCGTACAGCGTCACGCCGGCGCAGTACAACGTGCTCCGCATCCTGCGCGGCGCGGGCGACGCCCCGATGACGTGCTCGCAGATCGGGGACCGCCTGCTCGACCGCACGCCGGACGTCACGCGCCTGCTCGCGCGCCTCGAGCGCGCCGGCCTCGTCACGCGCACGCGCGCTGAGCGCGACCGCCGCGCCGTCGAGGTCGCGCTCACAGACGCCGGGCGGACCGTCCTCGCCGCGCTCGACGGGCCCGCCCGCGCCGCCGTCGACGGCCTCACCCGCCACGTCTCCGCGGACGACCTCGCGATGCTCTCGCGCCTGCTCGAAGCCCTCCGCACGGACCAGGCCTGACGCCGGAGCGCGGCGTGTGGCAAAAAAAGATCTGGGATTGTGTCGCGCAGATAGAAAGCGGTGACTAACGTCCCGGAACCGCATCGCCACGCCGTCACCCGCTGCCATGTCCCGCACCGTCTGCCTCGTGCTCCTGTTCGCCGTAAGTGCACTGGGGGGGACGTTAAGCGCGTCAGCGCAGACGTCGGGCGGACGGTTGGGCGGCGTCGTCATCCGCGAGCGCGTCGAGGTGAGCCGCCCCGCCACGGTCGCCGCCGCGGCCCCGTCGGCGCGGACGCTCGCCGACCCGTGCGCCAGCCCGGCCACCGGCTACGCCGTCTTCGTCGTCCTCCCAAGCTTCTCGCGCGGGGCCCCGCTCGACGGCCTGTTCGCCGCGACGAGCCCCTGCGGCAACGCCTCGGCCGCGCTCGCCTCCGGCCTGACGCTCGTCTCCGTCGACGACTACCTCATCCACTCCTACGACACCGCCGGCGAGTTGCTGCGCCTCCCGCTCGCGGCGTCCGCCCCGCTCCCCACCTACACCGTCACGGTCGGCGGCGAGACGCGCACCCAGCGGGAGACGCTCCACTTCGGCTGCTACTTCTGGTACACCTCATGCACGCTCACGCCGGGTGTGATCGGCGAGGCCGGCCTCGACATCCGCCTCTCCGTCGAAGGCCGGGCGACGGACCACGCGCACGCCTGGCCCGACACCGTCGCCTGCGGTACGACGACGCCGCTGCCGGTCACGCTCACCCGGGCCGACGGCACCGAGGGATACGTCGGGCCGGACCTGGCACAGACGTTCCAGCTTCCGGGCGCAGGCCCGGACGGCCCCGGCATGCTCCGCTACGACGGCGCGACCGGCGACGTCTTCTACGGCGTGCCCTACGCCGACACGCGCGCCGGGGCCGTCACGTTCGTCGCGCCGGCGTGCGCCGCGATCTCGTTCCCGACGTTCGCGAACATCTGGGTGACGGGCCTGCCCTATGGCACGGGCCTCTTCGACGCTATCACCGTTCTGCCCGAGCCGCCGGCCGCGTTGCGGGTCACGGTCACACCGGACACGCTCGTCGCCGGTGGCGCGTCGACGGTCCGGGCCATCGCGGTGACGGCGAGCGGCAACGGGGCGGCCTTCGACGAGGCGACGCCGGTGACGCTGAGCGCCTCGGGTGCTGGCGTGCTCGCGTTCCGGCAGCCGTACAACTCGAGCGTCCTCAGCGGTGCGGCGATCACGATCCCGTACAGCGGCGCACGCGGGGCGTCCGGGACGGTGACGTTCACGGCGGCCGGCACCGCGCCCGAGCGCGACACGCCGGTGACGATCACGGCGGCCGGCGGCGGGCTCTCCGGCGACACGACGCTCGTCGTCCTCGGCCGGCTGCGGCTGGATCTGGTGGCCGATCCGAGCGCGCTCCCGAACGGCGGAGCGTCTCGCCTCTACGCGACCGTGCGCGGGGCCGGGGCGTCGAGCGTCCCGGCCTCGGCCCCGCTGACGTTCACCCTCGCCGACCCGTCGCTGGGGACGCTCTACCGCCGGAGCACCCAGCAGCGTGGTGCAACGCTGACAGGCGTCCCACGGCCTGCGGCGGCGCAAGGGGACGTCGTTTTTGACCGGGGCTGCTCGGGGCCCGCGTCGCCCGCCGGAGTAGCGCACATCACGGCTGCGGTGGATGGGTGGGCGGATCTTATGGACGACGTTTCGATAAGCGTCGGCGCTCGTCTCGAGCGTGATTCGTCATCGGCGGCGCTCGACACACTGTATGTCTCCTTCTCGTCGTCAACACTTGCGGCAGGCGACTCGGCCGTCATGCATGTATCGGCTCCTGAAGCAGGAAGTTGTGGTGGGGGTGGTAGCGTGTTGCCAGATTCGACGATGATGTCCGTCGTGTCGTTTGCCGGTCCCTTTGGACTGCTGGAATACAACGGGACCCGGAGCCGATCCATATCAGACATCACATGGGGAGAACTCAAAGCCGGAGAAGTTCAGTTCATCGCGACGGGAGCCGTCCCGTGCGCAGCCGATACCGTGGGAGTTATCGTCAGCAGCCCTGGCTTGATGGGGGGCGGCTCTGTCATTGTGCAAGGGGGTGGAGAAGGGAGGGCTGCGCGAAGCGCCGACGCGCCGATGTGTACGTCGCGCATCAACCTCGTCGAGACGACGCAACACCTGTCTCAAGCGTTCAGGGACGCATGCCCCAGGATGGCTGGTTTTCCTGTCGACTCAGTTCGGTTTCAGTATGAACGCACCCTGACCGAGTACCTCTTCGGAGGTATGGGGTGGGGGACGATTCCGGAGTACACGTATTCGCCCACGCATGGACTCGACGGGTATCTCCGGTGGGGTGTGGACACCAACGGTCGCCGGTATCCCCAGGTCGGCACCATCATGGAGGCCAAGATGACGAACGGCAGGCCGGTAAACGATTCGGACGGATACGCTCAGGCTGTGCGCCACATGGATTTCCTGGCGAACCAGAGGACGGCGTTCAGACAAGCGTTCCTGACCAACAATCCAAACGGCATCACGTTCACGTTCGGCGATCCGACCCTGATCTATGTCTCTCAGAGCCAGGGGGACGGAGACTTCGGGTGGCGCGTCGGGAGCGCTCCGTTCACTCGACCAGATGGGCCTCCGTCGCTTGAAGACTATGACAGGCTCATCCTCGATCACGCAAACAGTCGGCACGTCGCAATCATGCACGCCAGAATGGTACAGGCGCTCGGTTACCGAACGCTCATCCTGCGTTACAGGACGCCGCTGAGGATCATCGACCCCCAAGACCCCATCATGGACTGGCTTTCCGAGCATGCAGCGGTAGACCTCCGGGCCCTCACGTTCTCCACCTTCTTCCCCATCAGTTTGGAGTGCGGCCCTAACCCGCGCCGGCAAGAGTCTCCGCCACCACCCGGCTGGAATCCCTAACCAACCCAAGCCTCGCGCTCACCGATGTCTCAGCGGCTCCATGTCTCCGCCGTGCTCCCCGGCACCCACGCATCGCTCACCGAGTGGCGTAACACAATCGGCACGCTCGTGCGCACCGGAGACCCGCGCGACACGTACTACAAGGTGTACACGCGTTACATCCGGAGCGAAGTTCTGGGCGACAGACATTCCATCCCGGACCTCTACGAGGCGCTGGCCGGTCGGCCAGTCATTGAGCCGGGCGAGCGCCGACGCATGATGGAAATCACGGAAGGGGACGACCCGGTTCGCAGAGCCATCATCGGCGGTGACGTTTACGTGGGTGTCGTAGGGGATGATGGGGAGTGGGATGGCGATGTCCGCGTGAGCACAGCCGCTGAAGCGGCGGAGGCGCTCGAAACTCTTGAGCGCCTCGCCCGCGAGCCCCGCGCGGCCCGCTGGTCAGAGCAGGTCCGAAGGCAGGTCGGCGACTATATCGCGTTCTACCGAACACTTCAGCCAGGCGAGGAGGTGGTGTATAGCTGGTAAGAGACTACCCGAGTGCGTTGCCTTCCCTCGCGTCACGTTGAATACTGCCCACTCCCAAAGCCCATGCGTTCGCTCCTTCTGCTCCTCGCCATAGCGTCTACTGCCTCCGCGCAAGACGCGCCGACTCAGAATGCCGCGTTGGCCCACACGCTCCCATTTGCCTCCGGTGGGCACACGCTCGAACTCGCCCTCGGCGGCGACGCAGCAAAGACTGGCGGCGCGCTCACAGTCGCAGTCGCCTCGGCCCCGACGTGGCTCACGTTCGACCAAACTCAGGCCACGGCCGCGCGCGCAGACGGCGACCCTGAACCCGTCGCCCGTCTCACGTTCGCCGCCGAGCGGACGGCCCCGGTCGGCACGCCCGGCGAGATCCGCCTCACCGTCCGCGACGCCGCCGGTGCCGTCGTCGCCGAGAAGACGATCCGCATCGAGGTCTCTGCTCCGGCCGAACTGTCCGTCGAGCCGCCGCGGCCGAACCCGTCGCGCGGAGCCGTGACGGTCCCGTACGCGCTCCCCGAGGCCGGCCCCGTGCGCGTCTCGGTCGTCGACCTGCTCGGCCGCGAGGTGCTCGTGCTCGTCGACGCGGACGAGGCGGCCGGAGCGCACGAAGCCCGCATCCCCGCCGGCCGTCTCGCCGCGGGCGTCTACGCCGTCCGCCTGCGCGCCGGAGAGGCCGGACGCATCGCCCGCCTCACCATCGTCCGCTGACGGTCACGCAACGTTCTCGACCCCGCGCCTGACGCCGCCGCGACGCCGACGCCGGGCGTCAGGGGGCCGGGACCATCTCGATCTCGACGCCCGGCTGCGGCGACATCCGCATCGCGAGCGTCTCCCGCGTGAGCTTCGAGATCGCGTAGCGCGTCGTCTTGCCGGCCCGCTCGACGGCGACCGTCCACGCCTCGACCGGACCCGCGGGCGTCTGTACGGTCTCCGAGCCCGTCACCGAGACGGCGAGGTTGACGATGCCGTCGCCGGCGTCGAGCGTCGGGCACGTCGCCGTGTAGCCGGCCGCGAGCGGGAGCGCCGCGATGAGCGTCCCGCCCCAGCCGCCGCCGAAGACGGGCTCGGGCAGCGCGACCGTCGCCTCGGTCGCCGCGCCGCCCGCAGCCACGACGCGCGTCGCGGCCGTCGCGCCGCTGAAGCGGACCTCCTTGACGGCTCCGCCGCCGCGCGTCGAGGACGAGAAGACGGGCGCGAGGCCGGGCCAGACCGCCACGACCGAGTCCGTCTGCGCCTGGTTGCCCATCGAGATCGCCATGCGCATCACGCGCGTGAGGCGGCCGCCGGCGAGCGTCGTCGTCTCGACGAGCGTCCCGACGTCCTGCTGCATCGGCGACGTCACGCGGACGACGAAGCGCGCGACGCCCGGCTGCAGCGCGGTCGAGTCCAGCCCGGCGTCGCCGGGGCGGACAGTCTGGGCACGGGCCGGGCCGGCGAACAGGGCGAGCAGGGCGAGGGCGGAGAGGCGAGCGGTCATCGGAGCGGTGGAGGGTAGTGGTGGACCGAGGCGGGCCGGTCCGGTCTGGTCTCGCCGCCGCACGGGCCGGTGGGGTCACGGCCTGCCGGGCACCTAGCGGCGGCTCTCGCCGAGGCGGCGGCCGAAGGAGACGGCGAAGCCGAGCCCGAGCACGATCGTGCCCAGCCACAGCACCGACAGGAACGGCTTCTCGTACGCCTGCACCACGACCCACTCGGGCTCGGCCGGCGTCGCGCCGTCGACGGCGAGCTTGATCGCGCCCTGGTCGATCACCATCCCGACGAAGGCGATGCCGAGGTTCCAGTCCGTCGCGCGGTTCTGCACGAACAGCTGCCGGTTCTCGGTGTCGATGACGTAGACCGGGCGCAGCAGGCGCGTCTCGCCCGTGCGCGTGTTGGTGACGTCGAGCTTGGCCGCGATGGCCATATCGACCGAGTCGCGGCGCAGGCCGACCGCGTCGAGGTCGACCTCGAGGTCGTAGCCCGTGAAGCGGACGACGTACGCGCCCTTGTTCTCGCCGGCGTCGAGCACGAGCGAGTCGCCCTGGGCGAGCACGGACGGCTCGTCCTGCGCCGCGGCCGGGTTGGCGCTCATGGCGCTCGGGAAGACGGCGACGTAGAGATCGCGGAGCGCGCCCTCGCGGACGTCCGGGTGCTGGATCCACTGGTCGCGGCCGTCCTTATAGACCACGTTGCGCGTCTGGAACGCGGCCCCGCGGCGGTCCACGACGTCCATCACGTAGACGGGTCGGCCCTCGGCGTTGACCTCCTGCCCGGTGTAGGTCCACGTGTAGCCGTCCGCAGAGACCGTCTGCCCGAGCGGGACGACGATGTTCTCGCGCGAGCCCTGGATGTCCGTGCCGGCGTTGTCCGAGATCGGGTCGTTGAAGACGCCCGAGGCGACGATGCCGAGCAGCATCAGCCCGAAGCCGACGTGCGTGAGACTCCCGCCGACCATTTTGAGGTTGCCGCGCCCGACGCGCCACATCACGAGCGCGTTGCCGAAGAGGGTGAAGAAGGCCGCGAAGAGGAGCAGCACGAGCAGCAGGCTCGTCCCGTGCGTGTGCCAGACGGCCGTGACGGCGGCCGGCACCAGCCCCGCCTGCACACCGGCCGCCTGCGCGACGGCCCCGGCCGCGGCTGCCGGCGCGGGCTGGACCGTCAGCGGCACGAACGGCGTGAACAGCACGACGGCCGCCGTCGCGGCGACGGTGAGCACGACCGGCCGCAGCAGGACCCGGTTGACCTCGTCCACGGACATCCGCCGCCACCAGAACGTCTGCCCCAGCCCGGCCAGGAACGTGATCGCGACCGCGAGCGGCAGCGTCCACGTCGTGTAGAACGCGGCCGGCACGGCCGAGGGGTTGTTGCGGAAGATCTTGCCGAGGATCGGGGCGGACGTCCCGAGCGCGATCACGACGCCCGTGATCGCGAGCAGGAGCGCGCCCGTGAACACCATCGCCTCGCGGCTGAGCGACGCCGGGGCCTTCGCCGGAGCCGGCAGGTCGCGCCAGCGCCACGCGAGCAGCCCGAACCCGAGCGCGCCGATGCTCACGATCCACACCAGGAGCTGGTTGTACAGCCCGAGGTCCACGAAGCTGTGCACCGAGACGTCGCCGAGCACGCCCGAGCGCGTCAGGAACGTCGAGTAGATGACGAGCTGGAACGCGAGCACGCTCAGCGCGAGCGCGGACTTGTGCCCGGCCGACGTCTTCTTCTGGACGATCATCGCGTGCAGCCCGGCCACGGCGAAGATCCACGGCACGAGCGACGCGTTCTCGACCGGGTCCCACGCCCACCAGCCGCCGAAGCTCAGCGTCTCGTAGGCCCAGTAGCCGCCCATCATGATGCCGACGCCGAGCACACCCGTCCCGGCGAGCGCCCACGGTAGCGCCGGCCGCACCCACTGCGTGTACTTGCGGGTGACGAGGCCGGCCGCGGCGAAGGCGAACGGCACCATCAGCAGCGTGAAGCCCGTGAAGAGCGTCGGCGGGTGGATGACCATCCACGGGTTCTGGAGCAGGTCGTTCAGGCCCTGCCCGTCGGCCGGGACGAAGCCGGCGACCTGGAGCATCGGCGCGTCGGGGAACTTGGCGGCGAGGCTCACGAACGGGCTCGCGCCGACCGACACCGGCCCGAGCTTCAGCCCGACGACCATCGACAACAGGAAGGCCTCGCACAGCGCCACGACGGCCATCACGATGGGCGCGAAGCTCACCTGCGCCTCGCGGGCGGCTCCCGTGCGGCCGGCACGCGTCCACCACCGGATGAGGACCCCGCCGACGGCCGCCGTCATCATGGCCCACAGCAGGAACGAGCCCTCCTGGCCCGCCCAGAACGACGAGAACGTGTAGTGCCACGGCATCGCCCGCGACGTCTGCTGGTAGACGTACGCGAGCTCGAAGTGGCGGCCGAAGAGGCCGGCCCAGAGCAGGCCGGCGGCCACAGCGAGGCCGGCCGCCATCGCGGCCCAGCTCCACCGCCCGACGCGGGCCCACGTCTCGGCCTCGGGCCGGCCGGCGTGTTGGGCACGGGCGGCGAGGACGAACGCGACGCCGGCCGCGAGGCTGGCGACGAAGGCGACGAGCAGGGCGGCACTTCCTGACGTGGCGAGCATGTCGGGGCGGGTTTCAGTAATGAATGAAACGTACGCCGCGGGTCTGGCACATCGTGCGCGTGCGATGGCAGAACAGCGGTTTCTGCGCCGTCTTCCCACGTTCGCCGACGCGGGACGCGCCCGCCGGGGGCCACGGCCGCAGGCGGCCCTGTATCCGTTTCTCTCACGCACGGCGGAAACGTCTGGCACCCTGACGGCACATTTCGTGGCACGGGAAGGCGAGCGTCCGTATCGTCCCGGAGCAAGTCTTCACCGTCCCTTCGCGACGCCCCATGCCGACTCCGCCCCGCCTCGTCCGCTTCGCCCTGTGTCTCCTGCTAAGTGCACTGGGGGGGGGCGTTTAGCGCGTCCGCGCAGACGCCCGGCGGCGTCGTCATCCGCGAGCGCGTCGAGATCAGCTCAGCCCGGCCTGCCGACGCGCCATCTGCCGCGTTCATGCAGACGGCATGGACGTTTACCGGCGTCAGCGGTGCCCTGAGCGTCCAGTTCGGTCCGCACACAGGCAACCCGTACCCCAATCAGACGCCAACGGGGGCCATGCAGTGCAGCCAGATTACCTCGCCTGTGCTGCGGGTGCGGTTTCAGGGCTCGCGTCAGGGACAGATCACGGATGTCGCCCTCGCGCCCTTCATCGTGTCCCAGGCCATCGTCGGAGGAGGGTACCCGGAGTGCGAAGACCTGTACTACGCCGTTCTGGCGGACGCGAACGTGCCGCTGGGCGACGTAGCAGACGGCGACGTCGTGGAGGTCGAGTACCTCTCGGGCGGAT
>JAYWIE010000378.1:0-2757 GCA_043789155.1 Rubricoccaceae bacterium
GTTGCTCTGCGTCCCGCCGATGAAGTCGCGGACGCCGCGCAGGTGGCCCGCTGCCGGGATGTGCGCCATCGCCGGGTGCGCGAAGTCGAAGCGCGTGTCGAGGATGCCGAAGAGGACGCCCGCGCCGCGGCGGCCGGCGTCGAGCGCGGCGTCGGCGCGGACGAACGAGAGCTGGGCCGCCGACGGCCCGTAGAGCACGAACACCGGCGACGCCGGCGGCGCGGCGACGGGCGCGGCCGAGGCGACGTCGGTCTCGACCAGGCGGGCCGTCCGGCGGACCTCGCGCACGCCGGGCAGCGCGGCGACGGCCGCGGCCTGCGCGGGCGTGAGGTCCGCGGAGACGGCCCCGAGCCAGCGGCTCGTGTAGCGCGGCGCGACGCCGAGCGCCGCGAGCGCGTCGAGGACGGCCGGGCTCACGTCGCGGTCCGGGTGCGCCGGCGCGTGGACGGACCCGCGCAGCGCGCGGCGCGCCTCGGCGCGGGCCGTCGGGGCGGTCTCGGTGCCGCCGGCCGTCCCGGCGACGATCCAGTAGCGCGCGGCGTCCTGTGCCGGGGCGTCCTGCGCCGGGGCGCGTTGCGCCCGGGCGGCGGGCAGGAGCGCGAGGGCGACGGCTCCGAGCAGAATCAGGCGAGCGGACACGGGTACGGTGGCAGTTGTACGCCCATGGTACGGCGCGGCGCGGACGTCACACAAGGCATTCGCCGCGCCGCTCAGCGCCGCCCGCGCCGCTCAGCGCACCGGAGGCCCGCCGGCGGAGACGACGGCCGCGGCCGGGAACTCGAGCACGAACCGCGCGCCCTCGTGCCCCTCGGGCCCGCCCGCCGACTCGACGGACGCCGAGCCGCCCGTCGTCTCCATGATCCGGGCGACGAGCGCGAGCCCGATGCCGGTCCCGTCGCCCTCGCGGCCCAGGCGCTGGAAGAGCTCGAACACCTTGTCGCGGTAGGTCTCGGGCACGCCCGGACCGTCGTCCTCGACGAGCAGGCGCAGGCCGCCGCCGCGCCCGGGCTCCGAGCGGACCGCGACGCGCGTCCCGCCGCCGCCGAGGCCGTACGTGACCGCGTTGGCGAGCAGGTTCTCGACGACCTCGCCGAGCCGGCGCTCGTCCGCGAGGACCGTCCCGAGGCCCGCCGCGACCGTAAGCGTGCCGCCGGCGGCGGCGACACGCGGGCCGAAGGCCTCGGCGAGGCTGCCCGCGAGCGCGTCGAGCTCGACCGGCGCGGCGTCGCCGGTGACGCGCCCGGCGCGGCTGAGGTGCAACAGGTCGCCGATGAGGCGGCCCATGCGGTCGGCCGCGCCGAGCACGCGGTCGGCCGAGGCGACGGCGCGCTCGGTCTGCCCGGCCCGCATCTGGCTCTTGAGCAGGCCGAGGAAGCCCGTGATGGTGACGAGCGGCGACTTGAGGTCGTGCGAGATCGTGTACGCGAACTGCTCCATCTCGGCATTCTTGCGCAGCAGCGCCTCCTCGGCCTCGCGGCGCTCGGTGACGTCGAAGCTCAGCCCGAACATGCGGACGGCCGCGCCGGCCGCGTCGCGGACGATGCGGCCGCGGTTGGCAGTCCACCGGACGTGCCCGCCCGCGCGGACGATGCGGAACTCGGCGGCGTAGTCGTCGGCGTCGGCGAGCGCCCGGTCGACTTCGGCGCGCAGGCCGGGCAGGTCGTCCGGGTGGACGAGCCGGGCGTAGAACGCCGCGACGGACTCGACCTCGCCCGGGCTCATGCCCCAGAGGCCGTAGGCGCGGTCGTCGCCGTCGAGGCGGTCCGCGAGCACGTCCCACTCCCACGTCCCCATTCCGCCGCCTTCGAGCGCGATGCGGTGACGCGCCTCGCTCTGGCGCAGGCGGTCCAGGGCCGCGTCGCGCTCGGCGAGCAGGCGGCGCGGCCCGGTGACGTCGGCGACGGTGCCGACCATGGACGCCGGGCGTCCGTGCTCGAACGTCGTCTGGGCCGTCGCGCGGACGTAGCGCGGCGGGTCGGCCTGGGTGCGGTACTCGACCTCCATGCGGCCCGGCCCGGCCGGGTCGGCGGCGGTGGCGATGGCCGCCTGCACGGCCGGGAGGTCGCCCGGGTGGACGACGTGCGCGAAGGCCTCGGTCATCGTGATGCGCGCGTCCGGGTCGAGGCCGAGGATCTCCTGCGAGCGCGCGTCCTGGGTGCCGGCGTCCGTCGCCGGGTCCCACGTCCACAGGCCGAGGCGGGCGGCGTCGAGGGCGAGCCGGGCCTGCGCCTCGCTCGCGACGAGCGCGGCCGCGGCCTCCTTCTCCTCGTGGACGTCCACGTTGGCCCCGAACCACTTCACGACCGCGCCGCCGTCGAGGAGGGCGTCGGCGCGGGCGATGTGCCAGCGGTAGGCGGCGTCGGCGGCGCGGAGGAGGCGGAACTCGGCCTGGTACGGCTCGCCGGTCGCGAGCGCGTGCCCCCAGCGCTCGCCGACGAGCGGCAGGTCGTCCGGGTGGACGACGTCCTGCCAGCCCGCGCCGACGATGGCCTCGGCCGAGCGGCCGACGTAGTCCGAGACGAAGCGGTTGACGTAGTCAAGGCCGCCGTCGGGCGCGGCCGTCCAGACCTGCTGCTGGAGCGACTCCGAGAGAAAGCGGTAGCGGGCCTCGCTGGCCTGGAGCTCGGCCTCGGCCTCCTTGCGCGCCGTGACGTCGGTGAAGAGGATGGCGACGCGCGCGCTGCCCGCGCCGCCGATGCGCGTCGCGTGGACGCTGTACCACCGGCCGAGCGCCTCGGCGTGGTTCTCGAAGCGGGC
>JAYWIE010000379.1:0-2752 GCA_043789155.1 Rubricoccaceae bacterium
GCTCGCGGGCGTCGGCGGGCGGGGTCGTAGAGTCAGGCATCGGTCCCGAACGCCTGTTTGGTGCATCCGGGTTCTGGGGTTGTGGGTGTCCCGCTCGCAGTTTCGCCCCGTCACGCGGTATTCGTAGAGACGCCCCGCTGGGGCGTCTCCGCGACGTCGGACCATCGCCCCGCCGTCGGCCCCACCGCGCCGGCGTCAGGGCGCAGGAACGACCCGCAGCGCGACGTAGAAGTCCGGGTCCACCGCGAACGCCTCGGGCGACGAGAGCGACGCCGCCGCCGCCTGCCAGTCGGCCGTCGGCGTCAGGCGCGCGAACGCGCCGTCGGCGAGCGTGACGTCGACGGGCATCGCGACACTGCCACCGCCTGGCTCTAGCCGGGCGGCGACGGCGGCGAACAGTAACAGGAATGCCCTTGTGTTTCGGTGCCGGCGGTCCTACGTTGGCAGCGTCAGACTTGCGATTGCTCCACAGGTACCGCCCACACAGGTACCGCCCACACAGGTACCGCGATGGAAGGCATCTACAACGTGAGAAACCCACCCGTCGGGCAGCCGGCCGCCTACGGTGACGGCTGCCACGACGACACCGCCGCGATCCAGGCCGGCCTCGACGCGCTCCGGCGCAGAGACTCGCAACCGAAGGACTGCATCAAGGATGACAGGCTCGACGCTTGGCCAGCCTACTTCGCTGCGCTCTACCTCCCGGCCGGCCTCTACCGCATCACGAGCCGGCTGCTGATCCCGTTCGCGCAGCACTTCCGCATCGTCGGCGACGGCGAGCGCGGCGGCGAGTACGTCGACTTCACCGTCCCGACCGGGACGATGATCCGGCAGGACACCCCTGGCGAGCCGATCCTCGTCTTCCGGGAGTACGCGACGCACAGCTGGGCCATCGACGGCATCGGCTTCACGTGGCTCACGCCGCAGGGGCCGCCGCCGGGCTGGGTCCCGTCGCTCAAGGACGCCGTGCAGATCGCGCCCGGCCCGACCGCGCCCGGCGCGTGCGGCATCCTTTTCTCCGGCAAGCCAGGGGCGACGAGCACCGACTTCTTCCACGGCCGAATCTCGAACTGCTCGTTCACGGACGGCTGGCGCGGGATTTCGTTCGACGACTCGTTCCTGGACGGCGAGAGGTCGGTCTGGGACACGCGGATGGAGGGCCTGACGATGACCAACATGCTCGGGGCCGGGCTGTCGCTCGTCGCTCCGAGCGGCGGCATCGGGATGCCGATCAACAGCTTCCGCAACTCGTTCATCGACAACCCCGATTCAGCCCGCAAAAACCTCGAGGACCGGATCCAGATCGCGCAGCAAGGGGGCTTCCTGTTGGAGAACGTGACGCTGGAGCACAGCAGCACGCGGGCGATCTCGTGCACGGACTGCACGATGACGATGCGCAACGTGAGCGTCGAGCACGCGATGATCAAGAAGAAGAACGCCAAGATGGTCTACTTCGGCGGCGGGAGCTACATCGTCGAGATGTTCGGCTTCGACGGCTGGATGGACGGCAAGGACGACGCCGGAGCCGGCTTCTGCACCATCTTCAACGCGGACGGCAAGTATCCTAACCCGAGCGACGCGCGCGCTCTCGGCAACCCGACGACGGTTGTGCTCTCGAACATCCGGGCGCTGCCGCTTACGCCGAGCGCGGCTGACCCGAACAAGGGAGGGTTCATCCCGCTCAACGAGGACGTGGTGCTGCTCGGTGGAGCGTCGAACACCGAGTACCACGTCCTCAACGCGCCCAACCTGCCCGTCTTTCCTGAAGCGCGGCGCGAGGCCGAGTGGAACGTGCGCAACGGCCTGCCGAACCCGCGCGGGCCCTACCGGGACCTGCTGATCTTCTCGAACTTCCAGGGGGAGACGATGTCGTCGGTAATCAAGATGCCGGAGACGAAGAAGACGATGATGGTGAGCGTGGGTACGGTTGCTGCGGGGGAGGTCGCGACGGTGCGCGTCTCGCTCGTGACGTCGCCACTCGGGACACCGCCGCCCGGGCAGCCGCAGGCGCGCCCCGGCGACGTGGTGACGCTTGGCCTGCCGGGCACGCTGCCGGCCGGGCTCGTCGTGAGCGGCCTCGTCGCCGAGGAGAACACGGTTGACGTGCGCGTCTACAACGCCACCGGCAAGGATGTCTCGGTGCCGGACAGCGTGTGGACGATCCAGGCCAGCGGCGGGCCGAACTCGGGCGCTCCGCAGTTCATCCCCGACCGCACGGCCCCCGTGATGCCGCTGTCCCCCGACGCGCCCCTCTGATGAGCCGCCTCCAAATCGCAGCCGGAGCGCTGCTCGGCTTGGTCGCTTTGCCTGCACGAGCGCAGACACCAGTGACAGTCGTCGACGTGTGGGCGGCCGGGACGGACCGGCTCGACCACTTTGGGTCAGACCTTCGCTTGCTCGACGACCTGATGATTGTCGGGGCTGAATGGAAGCGCCCCCTCGCCGGAGGATTTCTGTTCACGGGTGCCGTGTCTGTCTTCCGGCAGACCGGACAGGGGCCATATGGCGGCTATACCGAGGAGGCACTGTTGCGGCCCCCACCGAGCCGGCCGCGCGAGGGCATCGAGTACGGTGGCGAGTACGGCTTCTCGGTCGGCGCGTGCACCGTGCCTGGCGGCGACACGTTCGTCGTCGGCGGCGCGCCGGGTGAGACGATCCTGAACCCGCGCAAGCCGAACCTCCCGTTCTACGCAGCAGGCGCGGCGTATGTCCACCGCCGCGACGCGGCCACGGGCACGTGGTCGCTCGACGG
>JAYWIE010000380.1:0-2745 GCA_043789155.1 Rubricoccaceae bacterium
CTTCGTCGCTGAGACACCGATGACGTTGACGAGGAAGAGCGGCAGGAACACGACGAGCCCGATGAAGGCCGCGCCGTAGCAGAAGACGGAGACGGCCGAGGCCGTGAAGATGCGCTGCCGGAACAGGCCGAGGTCGAGGAGCGGGTCGTCGGACGTCCGCGTGCGCCACGCGAACAGGGCGAGCGAGACGGCCGACGCCGCGACGAGGCCAAGCGTCGCCGCGCCCGTCCACGGGTACACGCGCCGGTCGAGCTGGAGCGCGAGCACGAACGGAACGAGCCCGGCGAGCAGCAGGAAGGCCGCCGGGACGTCGAGGCGGCCGCGCGCCGGCGGGAGCAGCGGCGGCATCCGGCGCAGCACGAACCAGAGCGCGAGCGCGCCGAAGGGCAGGTTGACGTAGAAGACCCACCGCCAGCCCTCGATGCCGGGAATGAGGGCGTCCCCGTGGTCCGCGAGGAGCCCGCCGACGAGCGGGCCGAGCACGGACGCGATGCCGAACGTCGCGCCGACGAAGCCCTGGTACTTGCCGCGCTCGCGCGGCGGGAACAGGTCTGCGATGACGATGAAGGCCATCGCGAAGAGGCCGGCCCCACCGATGCCCTGAACCGCGCGGGCGATGATCAGCTGAGTCATGCCGTCGCCGAGGACCGGGAGCGTCCCGAACTCGCCGGCGAGCCCGCACAGCATCGATCCGCCGAGAAAGATGAGGATGGCCCAGAGCTCGATCGTGCGGCGGCTCATGATGTCGGCGAGCTTGCCGTAGATCGGCACCATCGCCGTCGAGGCGAGCAGGTAGGCCGTCGCGACCCATGCGTAGCGCGTGAGGCCCTGGAGGTTGTCGGCGATCCGGGGCAGGGCGGTCGCGACGATGGTCTGGTCGAGGGCCCCGAGGAAGAGCGCGAGCAGGATGCCGATGAAGGCGTAGATCCGGTCCTGCCGGGAGAGCGTGGCCCGCCCCGCCTGCGCGGGGCCAGGCTCGGGGACGACGTCGGAGGTGGGGGGCATCGGGCGGGCGTAGATACAAAGGAAGCGTCAACACGCGCGGGTGCGTCGGGATTCGGGCGGCGCGCCGGATCGGGGCGAACCCGGCCGCCGCGGGCCCGTTTGCGCCTCCTCTTCTTCCAGCACGTCCCATGTCCGAGTCCTTCGACGCCGTCATCGTCGGCGGCGGCCACAACAGCCTCGTCGCCGCGGCGGCGCTCGCCCGCGCGGGCTGGTCCGTGGCCGTGCTCGAGGCCAACGCGACAGTCGGCGGGTGCATCCGCAGCGGCGAGGCGACCGTGCCCGGCGCGGTCCACGACCTCTACTCGACCAACCAGAACCTCTTCCGCGCGTCGCCGGCCTACGCCGCGTGGAAGACGGACCTCGAGCGCCACGGGCTGCGCTTCGCGCACTCGGCGCGCCCGTTCTGCAACGTCTTCCCCGGCGGCACCGCCCTGCGCGTCTACGCCGACGCGGACCGGACCGAGGCCGAGCTGCGCGCCCACAGCGCGGGCGACGCCGACGGCTTCGTGCGCCTCAAACAGCGCTTCGCGGAGTTCCAGAAGGTCTTTCTGCCGCTCTACGGCCTCGAGCTGCCCTCGGCGAAGGCGGCCGGCGCGCTCGCGGCCGGCAGCGCCGCGGTCGGCGTCGAGGCGACCGTCGGGCTGACGCAGCTGCTGCTCTCGTCCACGCGCGAGATGGGCGACGCCTACTTCGAGACCGACGAGGGCAAGGCGCTGCTCGCGACGTGGGGCATGCACATGGACTACGGGCCGGACGTCGCCGGCGGGGCCGTCTTCCCGCTCATGGAGACGTTCTCGAACGTCGCCGAGGGCATGGTCGTGGCCGAGGGCGGCGCGTCGAAGCTCTCGGACGCGCTCGCGGGCATGATCCGCGAGGCGGGCGGCGTGATCCGCACCGGCACGCGCGTCGCGCGCGTCGTCGTCGAAGGCGGGCGCGCCGTCGCGGTCGAGACCGAGGCCGGCGAGCGCATCGCGGCCGCGAAGGCCGTCGTGGCCGGCGTCACGCCGGGCGTCCTCTACGGCCGCCTCGTCGATCCGTCCGTCCTGCCAGCCGACTTCGCACGCGCCGTCGGGCGGTACACGTACGGCCCGGGCACGATGATGGTGCACCTCGCGCTCGACGGCCCGCCGCGCTGGGCCGCGGGCGACGACATCGCCGGCTTCGCCTACGTCCACATCCCGCCGAGCGTCGACGCGCTCGCGGCGACCTACACGCAGTCGCTGGCGGGCCTGCTGCCGGACGACCCGCTCCTGATCGTCGGCCAGACGACGGCCGTCGACCCGACGCGCGCGCCCGAGGGCACCGCGCTGCTGTGGATCCAGGTGAGGACGCTGCCGGGCGAGATCCGCGGCGACGCGGCCGGCGAGATCGCGGCGACGGACTGGGCCGCGGCGTCCGCGCCGTTCGCCGAGCGCGTGCTGGCGAAGCTCGAGCGCTACGCGCCGGGCGTGCGCGCCCAGATCCGCGGCATGGCCGTGCAGTCGCCGGCAGACCTCGAGGCGGGGAACGCGTGCCTCGTCGGCGGCGACAGCCTCGGCGGGAGCGTCCACCTGCGGCAGAACTTCCTGTACCGGCCCGTGCCGGGCTGGAGCCGCTACGAGACGCCGGTCGAGGGCCTCTACGCGTGCGGCGCGGCGACGTGGCCCGGCCCGGGCAACAACGGGACGTCGGGGTGGCTCGTCGCGCAGCGGCTGCTCGCGGGGCCGTCGTGGGCCGCGGCGGCGCTCGGCACGGCCGGCG
>JAYWIE010000381.1:0-9691 GCA_043789155.1 Rubricoccaceae bacterium
CTCGTCCGAGGCCCGCATCACGTCCGAGACCATCGACTCGCTGCCGGTGCAGGAGGTCGGGGACCTGCTGCGGACGCAGGCCGGCATCACCGGCGGCGACGGCGGCGTCCACATCCGCGGCGGCCGCGCCAAGGAGGTCGCGTACTTCGTCGACGGCGTCCGCGTGACCGACGCCTACGACGGCTCCGTCGCGGTCCAGATCGAGAACGAGGGCATCGAGGAGCTCCAGATCATCTCGGGCACGTACAACGCCGAGTACGGGCAGGCCAACTCGGGCATCATCAACGTCGTCACGAAGGACCCCGGCACGCGCTTCGAGGGCTCGTTCGAGGCCTTCAGCGGCTCCTACGCCGTGCCCGGCTCGGGCGGCGAGGACGTGCTCCGGGGGACCAACGTCGGCGACTACCCGCTTCTCGGCTCGAGCGGCCAGGGCGGCGGGCAGCTCCCCTACATCGGCGTGGACCCGTACTCGTACCTCCCGTTCAACCCGACGCAGTACACGAACCTCCAGGGCTCGGTCGGCGGCCCGCTCGTCCGCAACCGGCTCGGCGTGTTCGGCCTCGTGCGCTACTTCCGCAACGAGGGCTGGCTCTACGGAGCCAACAACTTCACGACGACGGGCACGCCCGGGGATTCGAGCCTGACGGCGCTCAACGGCTACGAGAAGGTCTCGGGCCAGGCGACGCTGAAGCTGCTGCTCGGCTCGGGCATGAACCTCACCCTGACGACGCTCGCCAGCGTCGCCAACGGGCAGGACCTCGGCGGGCGCTACCTCGGCTTCCGCCAGAACCCCAACGGCATCCCGCGCTTCCGCGACGAGGGCTTCTCGTCCGCGCTCTCGTTCTCGCACGTCCTCTCCAGCACGGCGTTCTACACGGTTAACGCGAGCACGTTCTACAAGAGCTACCGCAGCCGCGCCTTCGAGACGCTCGAGGAGTACAACAACAACACGTTCCTGCTCGACACGCCCGGCACGGTCACGTACGACGGCCCGGACGGCACGCCGATCACGCAGGTCGTCCCGCAGGGCCCCGGCCGCTTCCTGCGCGGCGGCGTGGACCTCGGCCGCTTCGAGCGCCGCACGCGCAACTACTCGCTCAAGGGCGACTTCACGTGGCAGGCGCTGCGCGAGCACCTGCTCAAGGCCGGCGTCGAGGGCCGCTTCGACGACATCTACCTCCAGGGCTACTCGCTCATCCAGAGCCCCGACGACCCGTCGCAGCTCGTCATCCCGGACGCGACCACCAACGCCTTCCAGGAGATCGACGGCGTCCGCCCGTTCACCTTCAGCACGTACGTCCAGGACAAGGCCGAGTACGACAACTTCATCGTCAACGTCGGCCTGCGCTTCGACTACTTCGACTCGAACGGCCAGATCCCGATCGACCCGCAGGACCCGAACGCGTTCAACCCGCAGCGGCTCATCAACATCTACAACGACCTCGACGGCTCGGGCGTGATCGAGGCCGCCGAGATCAACGAGACCAACCGGACGACGCTCGAGTCGCGGCTCGCCCGCTTCTACACCGCGGCCAGCCCCAAGCTGCAGCTCTCGCCGCGCCTCGGCTTCGCCTACCCGATCTCGGAGACCGGCGTCGTGCACTTCTCGTACGGCTACTTCTTCCAGATCCCGACCTACGAGTACCTCTTCCAGAACCCGGGCTACCGCATCGGCACGCTCTCTGGCTCCTACGGCACGTTCGGCAACGCGGACCTCGACCCGCAGAAGACGATCATGTACGAGATCGGCCTCCAGCAGGGCTTCGGCCGCGACTTCCTGCTCGACGTCACCGGCTTCTACCGCGACATCTCGGACTGGGTCTCGGTCGGCTTCCCGGTCGCGGCCGCCCTGCCGGGCGTCCAGTACACGACCTACACCAACCTCGACTTCTCGAACGTCCGCGGCATCACGGCCTCGCTCTCGAAGCGCTTCAACGGCCGCTTCTCGTTCGACCTCGACTACACGTTCCAGACCGCCGACGGCTCCAACTCGGACCCCAACGACGCCATCGCGGCGCGCCTCGGCGGCGGCGCGCCGCAGCTCCAGCTTATCCCGCTCAACTGGGACCAGCGCCACACCTTCAACGCCAGCGCCTTCGTCGGCGGCGGCGGCTGGGGGACGTCGCTCATCGGCCGCCTCGGCTCGGGCTACCCGTACACGCCGCAGGCCTCGATGGACGGCGACCCCATCGGGACGCTCCCGGCCGTCCCGCAGAACGCCTTCCGCCGCGGCCCGACGGCGACCGTGGACCTCTACGCCTTCCGCGACTTCTCGGTCTCGGGCGTCCGCCCGCGCCTCTTCTTCCAGGTCTACAACCTGCTCGACGCGCGCAACGCCGGCGGCGTCTTCGGCGACACCGGCCTGCCGGGCGTGACCTTCAACGGCCCGAACCTCGCCACGAACGACGCCGGCTACTACGTTCGCCCGGACTTCTACGAGGAGCCGCGCCGCGTCCAGCTCGGCCTCCAGGTCAACCTCTAAACGTGACAGGTGACGGGTAGCAGGACAACTGCCATCCGCCGCGCCCCGCTCCGCCCCCGCTCCGACCGACTCCGTGACCCTTCGCCTCTCTTCTCTCGCCGCACTCGTCGCTGCCGCGCTGTTCGCCGTCCCGACCGCCGGGGCGCAGGGCCAGATCGACCGCAACCACGTGCCGTCGCGCGAGCGCGTCTCGCTCTTCGAGCGCCGCCAGACCAACCTCGACGCGAACAACCTGCGGACGACGATCTTCAACTTCGGCCAGTCCGGACGCACGGGCGCGGTCGCCGGGGAGATCCCGTACGAGTGGCCCAAGAACACGCGCCGCAACTACATCGCCCTCACCGGCTTCTTCGCCGGGGCCGAGGTCACGGGCGAGTCCGGCAACCGCGAGTACATCGTCGACCTGCCGAACTACCGCACCAACCCGGACAACCCGAACCAGTCGTGGACGTGGTCGCCCGTCTCGGGCTACGTCAACACGCGGAGCGAGGGCCTCGGTATCGCCCGCAGCGACATCCCCGGGTCGTGGCCGGCCTTCTGGCCGGATAAGGTCCAGGACACCACGGACCCCGGCTGGGTCGGCTCGTGGAGCGGCCTCTTCGGCAAGAACGTCTTCAACGCCGACCTCGAGGTCTTCTACAAGATCGGCGACGACCAGTACGCCCGGCCCTCGCGCAACACCTACTACCCGGACTCGACCGACCGCTCGCGCCGCGGCCTCGGCCTCATCGCCTCCACGCGCGTGCTCGCGTGGAGCCAGGTCCTCATCCAGGACGTCGCCTTCATCCTGCACTCGGTCAAGAACGACGGCTCCAAGGACCTCTCGACCGTCGGCGTGACGCTGTGGCTCGCGGACCTCGTCGGCGGCGACGCCGACTCGTCCGACGACCGCCCGTTCTTCGACCTCCTGCTCGACACGGCCTTCCTCACCGACGCCGACGGGCGCTCGTCGGACCTCGCCTTCGGCACGGCGCAGGTCGAGGGGGCCATCGCGTTCTTCCTCGAGAGCCCGGGCAACGCCACCAACCGCATCGACGACGACGGCGACGGCTCGACGGCCGCGACCGCGGCCCCGCTCAACGACTACGGCGTCTCGACCGGCGAGCCCGGCGGGCCCGTCATCTCGCCCGCGTTCCTCGCCGGCGAGGGCGACCAGACCGGCACGGCCGGCCAGCGCCTCCGCTTCGACGGCATCGACAACAACGGCAACGGCCTCGTCGACGAGGACTCGTCGCGCGCCGCGTTCGGCCTCCAGACCGGCGTCGGCTTCGCGGACTACATCGACAACGACGGCGACGCCGAGGCTGGCTCGCCCGTGGTCACCGCCGAGATGGTGGCGACGGCCGCGCCGGACCGCTGGCGGCGCTGGCCGGTCAACCCCGCCGTGACGTCGGCCGACCGCGTCCACCTCATCCAGGTCGGGACGGAGGACGTCGGCCGCGGCTTCCGCGACGGCATCGACAACGACGGCGACGGCCTCCGCACGACGCCGCCTTCGGACTACCTCTTCGAGACGGGCTCGCCCGTCGTCACGGCCGCGATGGTCGCGGCGGCCGCCGCCGACGCGCCGTACTACCGCTTCCGCGTGCCCGGCACGGCCGTCGTCCTCTACGACGTCAAGGCTGAGGACGTCGGCAAGCCCTACGCCGACGGCCGCGACAACGACGCCGACGGCGCGTTCGACGAGGGCATCGACGAGAACATCGACGAGATGATCGACGAGCGCCGCGACGACGGCATCGACAACGACGGCGACTGGCGGCGCACGCTCGACGACGTCGGCCTCGACGGCGCGGACCTGACCAACGACCGCGGCGAGCGCGACGGCATCCCGACGTCGGGGGCCGGCACGGGCCTCCCCGGCGAGCCCAACATCGACGTCACCGACACCTCGGAGTCCGACCAGATCGGCATCACGAACGTCCAGTACAAGCCCGCCGGCGGCGTCAACTACCAGACCGTCCGCGACGACGGCCTGTTCTTCGACTTCATGGTCCCGGGCCAGTTCACGCTCATCCGGCCGGGCGCGCCGCTGCCGCCGGGCACGGGCCAAGACAACGACCTCTTCGTCTCCTCGGGCACGTTCCCGCTGCGCGCGGGCCAGACCGAGTCCGTCTCGTTCGCCGTCATCATGGGCCGCGTGGACTACGGCGCGGCCGCCACGAACGTCCCGCTGCGCTACCGCGACCTGCTCACCAAGCGCCAGAACGCGCAGCAGGCCTACGACGCGGACTACCGCTTCGCGCAGGCCCCGATCTGCCCGACCGTCCGCGCCGTCCCCGGCGACGGGACCGTGACGCTCTACTGGGACGACGCCGCCGAGCGCTCCTTCGACACGTTCATCGCCGACCTCGACGTGCCGGGCCTCAACCCGCGCGACTTTGAGGGCTACCGCGTCTACCGCTCCACGGACCCCGGCTTCCTGGACTCGCGCCAGATCACCGACGGCTTCGGCAACGTGTCGTTCCTGCGGCCCGTCGCCCAGTACGACCTCATCGACGGCATCGGCGGCTTCGCCGCGACGGCGGTCAACGGCACGCAGTACTACCTCGGCACGGATACTCAGGACGCCGGCGAGGCCGCCAACGGCCTCGCGAACGTCTACCGCGACTCGTCCGCCGTCAACGGCGTGACGTACTACTACGCCGTCACGAGCTACGACTTCGGCGCGGCCCCAGCCAACATCCCGCCGACCGAGTGCTCGGTCGCGATCACGGTCGGCCCCGACGGCCGCGTCACGCGGACCGGCCCCAACGTCGCCATCGTGACGCCGAGCCAGCGCGCGGCCGGCTACCGCCAGGACTCGGTCGCGGTCGAGCACACGCGCGGATTCGCGACGGGACGCGTCGGGTACACCATCGTCGACCCGACGGCGCTCCAGGACGGCCACCGCTACCGCGTGACCTTCCGCGACACGCTCGCGCTCGGGGCCGTCAACGGCTCTGGCCGCCAGATCTCGCAGGACACCATCCGGACCCGCGACGTCTCGCTCGTGGACCTCACCGACGGCTCGGTCGGCTTCACGAACTCGTTCGCGTGGACGCCGCGCCTCGACGCGCCGATCACCGAGGGCTTCCAGCTCGACTTCGACCCGGTCCTGCTCACCGCGATCAACACCGCTCTGACGCGCTGGGCCGACCCGGCGCAGCGGCCGCTCGTCGCGCAGCGCTTCTCGTTCCCCAACAACTTCCCCGGCACGCGCGTCCCCGCGGACTACCGCGTCGTCGTAGGCCCGCCGGGCTTCGGGACGACGGCCCCGTTCACGATCAACTTCGGCGTCAACCTGGCCATCCCGGCCAAGCCCGTCAACGTCCGCATCTTCAAGACGGTCGTCGGGGCCGACGGGCAGCCGGCCGAGGTCCCGGTCGCCTTCGCCTTCCTCGACGTCACCGGGCCGGGCGCGGACGCCTTCGGGCCGGGCACAGCCGCGACCAACCTGTTCTCGGCGGACCCGAACGCGCTCGGGGCCGGGCAGCCCGACACAGACCTGCTGATCGTGCTCGAGGACATCCCCGGCGACCGCAACGCGGGCCTCACGCCGACGTGGCAGTTCGGGCTCGACCTCGCCGGCACGGCTCGCAACCCGCAGGAGGGCGACGTCGGCCGCCTCGTGACGACCAAGCCGTTCCTCGCGACCGACATCTACGAGTTCACCGTCGCCGGCCCGCGCCTCGATACTGAGGCCGCCCAGAGCGCCCTCGGCGACGTGCGCGTGGTGCCGAACCCGTACCGCGGCGCGTCCGCGTTCGAGGTCGCCAACCCGTTCCCGACGGGCCGCGGCGAGCGCCAGATCCGCTTTGTCAACCTGCCGCCGCGCGCGACGATCCGCATCTTCACCGTCAGCGGTCGGCTCGTGAAGACGCTCGAGCTCAACGAGGGCACCAACGAGGGCTTCACAGCCGGGCAGCTGCTCGGCGGCTCGCTCCCGTGGGACCTGCTCAACGAGGACCGCCTCGAGGTCGCGTACGGCATGTACCTCTACCACGTCGAGGCTCCGAACGTCGGCGAGACGACCGGCACGTTCGCCCTCATCAAGTAGCGCCCACCCCGGCGGCCTCGCGGCTGCCCGACCGGCGCTCCGCGCCTCTCTCACATGACGACGCTTTTCTCCCGCCTCTGCCCACGCGCAGCGCGCCTCGGCGCTGCCGGCCTCGCCGCGCTCGCGCTCGGCGCGCCGGCCGCCGGCGCGCAGTCCGGCACGGCCGCCGCCGAGTTCCTCGAGATCCCCATCGGGGCCCGCGCGACCGCCATGGGCGGGGCCTTCGGCGCGACCGCCTCCGACGGCACGGCGATGTACTGGAACCCGGCCGGCATCGCGCGCCTCCCCAACCAGACCGCGACCTTCGAGTACGCGCAGTGGTACGTCGGCGTCGACGTCAACTACGCCGCCGTGACGTCGCAGACGCGCCTCGGGACGGTCGGCGTCGGCCTGACGTCGGTCCGCTTCGACGACATGGACGTCGTCTCGGAGACGACCAACGACCAGCAGCCGACTGGCGAGACGTTCTCGGCGGGCTCCTACGCGCTCTCGCTCTCGTACGCGAACGCGCTCACGGACCGCTTCGCCATCGGCGGCACGGTCAAGGTCGTCCGCGAGCAGATCGCCAACTCGGCCGCGACCGGCGTCGCGTTCGACGTCGGGACGCTGTTCACGACGCCCTTCCGCGGCGTGCGCCTCGGCGCGTCGATCCTGAACTACGGCTCCCGAATGAAGATCTCGGGCTCGGACCTCAACGTGCCCTTCGACCCGCTGCCCGGCCAGAACGGCAACAACGGCAACGTCCCATCGCGCATCGAGACCGACCGCTACAACATGCCGCTGCTGATGCGCGTTGGAGTCGCGAGCGATGTCTACCAGCAGGCTGGCACGCGGCTGACGGTGGCCGTAGACGCGCTCGCGCCGTCGTCGGCCGCGCAGCACCTCAACCTCGGAGCCGAGCTCGGCCTGCTCGGGGGGCTCGTCCAGCTGCGCGGCGGCTACCAGGAGCTATTCATGGCGGACTCGGACCGCAGCTTCACCCTCGGCGGCGGCCTCCGCTACCAGTTCGGCCGCCTCGACCTCGCCGCCGACTACGCCTACGAGGCGTCGCAGTACTTCGACGGCGTCAACCGCCTCGCCTTCGCCCTCAACTTCTGAGTCCCGGGCACACACGGCGCACATGTGCGTCACACCCGGTCTTCACGGGCTCCGGCCCATCCACCTGCTGACCCGCCGACCGCCGTCCTCCCTCCGGGCGAGGGCCATCGGCGTCTACAGAACCGGCCGCACGAGCGGCCACGAGGCATTGGCCTCACTGCGGGCCCGGCCCGCGCGGGCTTCGGCCCTCCGCTTCTCCCACCTTCCCCGGACGCACCCATGCTTCCCTCTGTACCCCTCAACAGCGCGACGCGCTGGCTCGGCCTCGCCGTCGCCGTCGTCGCGCTCGCACTGCCGGCGGCCGCTCAGCGGACCGTCACGCTGCGCATGAACTCGGCAACGATGCCGGACACGCTCAAGCCGGACCAGGCCCTCGCCGGCGCGCAGGTCCGCGGCCAGCTTGCCAGCGGCACCGCCCTCCCCGGCGGCGGCGTCATCGACTGGAACGCCAACACGACCGTTCGCCCGACGAACGTCGGCGGTGACAACTGGCAGGTCCAGTTCCAGATCCCCGACAACGACGCGCTGAACTTCAAGTTCTACTTCGACCAGTCCGAGCGGACGCCCGCCAACGGCGGCTCGGGCATCGGCGGCTGGGAGGACGGCGACAACCACACCATCCCGGCCGGGACGGGCCCGGTGACCCTGGACCTGCACTACTTCAACCGGACGGGCGGCAACCAGCCCTACCTCTGGCGGCCCTTCGCAGCCCAGGGCGACTCCGTCGCCGTGTGGTTCCGCGTCTACATGAACACGCGCGACGCCCTCGCGCGCGGCTACACCCGCGACGACGCCGTCCTCCGGGTCTCGCTGCGCGGCAACTTCGGCGAGCGCAACGCGCAGGGGGCCGGCGGTGCCGTCACGGACTGGGGCAGCACGGCCGGCGCGCCGCAGGCGCTGCTTCGCCGGGAGAGCACGGACGCCGCCAAGCCGGGCTACGACCTCTTCTCGGGCCTCATCCGCTACCCCGCCTCGTCCGCGGGCCAGACGCAGAACTACAAGTTCTACTTCGAGGACGGCAACGTCACCGGCGACGCCGGCTACGAGAACGGCGACAACCGGACCTTCCGGATCCCGGCCGCCGGCCGCGACACGACGCTGTTCTACCGCTTCTTCTCGAACAGCCCCGCCGCGACCGCTGCCCCGATCATTCAGTCGGAGACGACGTTCTCGGTCGACGTGCGCCCGCTGAGCGACGCCGGCATCTTCCAGGTCGCCGACGACAAGATCCAGGTCCGCGGCGGCTTCAACGGCTGGGACTGCCCGGCGGCCAACCAGGACGACTGCCTCCTCAGCCGCGTCCCGTCCTCGTTCAACTACGTCCGGGCCTTCCCGGTCTCGTCGCAGGCCGGCACGCGCTGGGCGTACAAGTACTTCGTCGACTTCACGCCGGCGCTGGCCAACCCGGACTTCGGCTACGAGGAGCCGCTCGACTACGGCGGCGGCAACCGGTTCTACACCACCAACGGATCCACGAGCCAGAACATCGGGGTCCAGTTCTTCAACGGCATCCGCCCCGCCAACGTCATCCCGTCGGGCCGCACGGTCAACGTCACCTTCCAGGTCGACATGGCCCCGGCCTTCTCGTTTGCCCCGCGCGCCTTCAACCCGGCTGCGGACCAGGTGACGATCTTCTTCCAGGACCCAATCTGGAACATCACGCAGGGCCGCAACCCGGCATCCAACACGCCGGTGCCGGGCTTCGTCCTCACGGACCCCGACGGCGACCGCGTCTACACCGGCACCATCCCGGTCGTCGGGCCGACGTACAACGGCATCGGCTACCAGGCGGCCTTCGGCAACACGGCCGACGGCTACTACACCGAGGGTGAGGGCGGCTTCGAAGGCGGCCGCCGCCGGTACCGCTACATCACCAGCACCACGGCGACCAACTTCACGTTCGCCCGTGACCGGTTCCGTCCCAACACGGCCGGCAACCCGCTGCCGTGGGAGATCAACCCGACGGGTCCGTTCGCCGCCGGCGCGCCGGAGGCTCCGAACTCGAAGCCGAACGGCTTCGAGGACCCGCGCGTCGCCAACGAGGACGGCCCGGGCCGCGCCGGCCAGCTCCA
>JAYWIE010000382.1:0-2734 GCA_043789155.1 Rubricoccaceae bacterium
GTCTCGGCGCGCCCGCCGGCCCAGAACCGGGCGCGCCAGGCGTCCTCGACGAGGCGGCGCACGCGGCGGCGCAGGCGCGCCGCCCGGAGCGCGTCCCACTCGGGCGCGAGGCTCGCGCGGTGCGCGTCCAGGGCCGCGAGCAGGCCGTCGACGTTGTCGTCCGCGAGCGCCGACACCTTGACGACCGAGGGCATTCCCCCCGCTCCCCTCAGATGCAGCGCCTGCCGCAGCGCGCGGACGAGCTGCCCGGCCTCGGGCTTGTCCGACTTGTTGACCGCGAACACGTCCGCGACCTCCATCAGGCCGGCCTTCATCGCCTGCACGCCGTCGCCACTTTCGGGCACGAGCACGACGAGGACCGTGTCCGCCGTCTCGGCGACGTCGATCTCGCCCTGCCCGACGCCGACCGTCTCGACGAGCACGACGTCGAAGCCGGCCGCGTCGAGGACGTCGCAGGCCGCCTCGGCGGTCTCGCTCAGGCCGCCGAGCGCGCCGCGCGCGGCGAGCGAGCGCACGAAGACGCCGTCGTCGGGCCGCCCGTCCGCGGCGGTCATGCGGGCGTCCATCCGGACCCGGTCGCCGAGCAGCGCCCCGCCCGTGAACGGGCTCGACGGGTCCACGGCGACGACGGCGACGCTCTGGCCGCGCGCGCGCAGCAGGCCCACGAGGCGGTCCGTGAGCGTGGACTTGCCCGCGCCCGGCGGGCCCGTGATGCCGACGCGCCACGCGCGGCCGGTGTGCGGGTAGAGCGCGTCCACGAGCGCGTCCGCGCCCGGCAGGGCGTTCTCGACGGCCGTGAGCGCGCGCGCGACGGCGCGGCGGCGGCGGCCGAGCACGTCGGCGGGGGAGACGGGGGCGTCGGGCATGCGGCGATGGTACGCTCAGCCGCCGTCGCCCTCGCGGTTGTCCACGACGCCGCGGATGTTGGTCACGACGAGGACCGCCTGGAGGGCGACGAGCGCCCAGGCAGCGTCGTGCCAGCCCCATGCGATCCAGAGCGCGTTCGAGACGAGGAACAGGGCGAAGCCGGCGAGGCGGCGCGTGGTCCGGGTCGAGGCCGTCAGCCACGCGGCGACGATGGTGACGGCCATCGCGGGCCACTGCAGGAGGTCGAGCACGGGCGGGGCGGGGGAGAGGCGCTCTCGGACCCGCGCGCGCGCCGCCGGGTTGCCCGTCGGGCGCGCACTCAGGAATCAGCGGACGCGGCGGGCGATGCGGGCGGCCTGCTCGGCGGCCGTCTCCTCGTCGCCGAGCGCGTCGATGCCGAGCGGACCGAGCGCGGGCGGCGTCTCGGGCAGCGATGCGGCGGCGTCCCAGTCGCGGCTCGTCACGATGGCCTCGAGATGCTCGATCCGGCGCTGCAGCCGGTCTGCCGGCTGCGGCGCGCCGGCCGGGAGCGCGCGCTCGTCGAAGGCGTCGTCGAGCGCCTGCCGCAGGCGGGCCTCGCTCACGCCCTGCCCCGTGAGGTCGTTGAGGCGGCGGGCCTCCCAGCCGCGCATGCCCGGCAGGCCGAACAGGGCCACGGCCTCGCCCGCGACGCCGATGCCCCACCCGAACGCGGCCCACAAAAACCACAGGTAGCCCGGCGACGTCAGCAGGTTCATGGCCGCCAGCGCGGTGATCGTCACGGCGTAGGTCGCCAGCCCGGCGTAGAACTTTTTCTCGCGCGCGACCCGCTTGCGGGCGGCGTCCTCGGTCATCGGCGGCAGGTCGGGCACGGGCGGCGCGGGTGGGTGTGGCGCGAGGCTACGGCGCGTCGCCGGAAGCGGGTGCAGCCGCGACGTAGTCCGGCCCGACGACGACGTGGAGCGCGCCCGGGACGGCCTCGAACTCGACCGGCTCGTTCGTCCGCAGCTCGCCGTCGACGTTGAACCACATGCCGGGCGTGGACGTGATGCGGACCCGCCGGACCTGGTTGAACACGATGGCGTCGTCGGTGATGTAGTCGCCGGCGAGGACGAGCGCGGCGAGGCGCGCGAGGTCGAGCGCCGTCCCGGCGCGGACGACCACGACGTCGAGGAGGCCGTCCTCGGGGTTGGCGCGCGGCGCGACAGGCTGCCCGCCGGCCGCCGTCCGGCCGTTGGCCACGACGACGTTGAAGGCGTCGAGGCGCTCGGCCGGGCCGCCGTCCCACGAGATGTCGGTCCGGTAGTCCGTCAGGTCCGGCAGCAGCTTCGCCGCGCCGATGAGGTACGCGAGCGGCCCCCACGAGGACTTGAGCTCGGGCGTGAGCGTCTCCCCGACGACCCCCGAGAAGCCGCCGGCGCAGACGTTGACGGCGTAGCCGTCCTGGTCCTCGTGCCGGTACCGGATGAGGTCGAGCGGGCGCGTCACGCCCTCGCCGATGCAGCGCAGGCACGTCGCGAGGTCGTCGAGCGGCAGGCCGAGCGTGCGCGCGAAGTCGTTTCCGGTCCCGAGCGGGAGCACCGCGAGCGCGGGCCGGTCGTCGGCCGTCTCGCCCCACGCCATCAGGCCGTTGGCGACGAGGTGGAGCGTGCCGTCGCCGCCGGCCGCGACGACCGTCCGGACCCCGTCGCGGGCGGCGGCCGTCGCGGCGTCGCGCGTCTCGTCCTCGCTCTCGACCTCGACGACGTCGATGCCGGGCGCGTCGCGGGCGATGGAGAGATCGGCCGCGTGCGCGCTGCCGGCATTCGGGTTGACAATGAGGCGGGTCGGGGCGGACATGGGCGGCAGGGCGGAGGGCCGGGTAGACGCCACCGTCGGACGTCCGGTG
>JAYWIE010000383.1:0-2726 GCA_043789155.1 Rubricoccaceae bacterium
GCCCGACGACGGCACGTCGAAGCTGCTCGCGTCGTGCCCGGCGTGCGGCTTCTCGCGCCCGTTCCACCGCACGCCGACGCGCGCCTACGCCTGCCCGGACTGCGCCGCCCAGTCTGAGGCCGCGCGCGTGTTCTTGCGGATCGACGAGCGGGCGACAGGCCGGGTCGTCCGGTCCGGCGGCGACGAGCCCGGCCCGTCGCCGCCGGCGCGCTACGTCGCGACGTGCCCGGCGTGCCACGCGCGCGTCGAGCGCGCCCGCCGCCCGACGCGCCGCGTCGCGTGTGCCGCCTGCTGCCGCCGCCACGCCCGCGGCCGCTTCAGCGAGCTCTACGAACTCGCGTTCCGTCGCACAGGCTGAGGCGCGGCACTGGCTGGGGGCCTGCCGGCCGGCTTCGCCAGGGCCCGGAGGCGTCAGGCGGCACCGGCGGGTTCGAGGACGGTCCGAGCCTCGGCCGGGCGCACGGCCGGCCGGTCGAGCGCCTCGACGCAGTCGACGTGCGTCGCCACGTCCACGCGGAGCGTCAGCAGGGCCACGACGCTGGGGACGACCGCGACCACGAACAGCGCCTGCGCGTCCGTCGTCGCCTCGACGAGCGGGCCCATCAGGGCGGAGCCCGCCATCAGGCCGAGGTTGGCGATGGCCATGAAGAGCCCGAACTGGACCGCCGCGACGCGCTTCCAGCACAGCGCCATGCAGGTCGCGAAGAACGCGATCGTGGCGAGCGTCTGCGCCGTGACGAAGAGCACGAGGTACGCCTGCGTCACGAGCGGCGACCCCCAGAACGGTGCCGCGAGCCCCATCGCTGCGCCGACCGCCGCGACGGCGAGCGCGGCGACGCGGATCGCCCGCGTCCGGCCGAGCCAGCTCACGAGCAGCCCCCCGCCGACCATCCCGGCGACGCCGCCGACGAGCTTGGCGACGGCCATCGTGTTCGAGAACGCGCTGTCGGTCCAGCCCAGCGTCTGGACCGTGAACACGGGGCCGAAGCCTTCGAAGAAGCCCAGGCTCACGTTGAGCCCGAACCCGACGAGCGCCGTGAGGAGGCTGGCCGGCAGGACGGCGACGCGCACGAGGCTCCGCCCGATGGCGGCCCACCCGTGGAGCTGAGTCGCCTCCGCCTCGGGCGACGCCGCGCCGGCCGTCCACGGGAGCATCCGCTCGCCGGGCCGCTCGCGGACGAGGAGCGGGACCAGGGCGAACGCGAGCGTCGCCCCGCCGGCGAGGGCGAACGTGGCCGAGACGCCGGCCGTCCCGAACAGCCACGTCCCCACGGCGGCCGCCGCAGCCCCGCCGAGCGCCTTGCCGCCCCACATGAGCCCGTTGGCGCGGCCCTGCTCGTCCAGCGGGACGACGTCGATGGCGAGCGCGTCGGTGGCGATGTCCTGGAGCGCGAGGAAGAGGCTGCCGCCGACCATGATCCCGCTCAGGAGGCCGAGGTGGGCGAGCGGGTCGGGCACGAGCGCCATCGCGGCGTAGCCTGCGGCCGCGCCGAGCGTCCCGGTCAGGATCCACGGCCGCCGGCGGCCCATCGCGAGCACCGTGTAGCGCTCCATGAGCGGCGCGTAGAGCAGCTTGAGCGTCCACGGGAGGATGAGGGCGCTGATCCAGCCGCAGATGGCGACGGGCGAGACGCCGTGCGCGGCCATGTAGGCCGGGAAGGCCGTCACGAGCAGGCCGATCTGGATGCCCTGCGCGACGTACATCGCGGTGACGGTGGTGAGGCGGAGCGGGCGGCTCCCGGAGAGGGACATAGCGGCGGGCGGTCCTGTGGTGTGGGGAGGGTCTGTTCAGGTTGGGAGCGGGGGCTTTCGTGCCGCTGACGAGCGGTGCGCGCCCGGTCAGCGCGAGGACTGCACGCCCCAGACGTAGTCCTGGTGGGTCGGGCAGAGCGTGCTGAATTCGGTCATCGCCGCGGCGCTGGCGCCGGCACCGACCCGCTCCATGGCCTGCACCGCCGCCAGCGCCGAGGCGGTGTCGAGGACGAGCATGCGCGTGAACGCTCCGCCCATCACGTGGGCCTGCCACGTCCAGCGCGAGATCGCGCCGTCACGGACGAGGGCGTCCAGGGTCGGCGCGACGGCCTCGCGGAAGAGGGCGTCCGCGCGGGCGAGGCCGGCCTGGCCGCACTGCATGTAGGTCGAGCCGCCGAACGGCGCGCGGTCGCCGCCGGCCTCGCTCGGTGCCGCGGACGAGGCGACGAGGCGCCAGATGTAGTCCGTGTGCTGCGTGCAGCTCGTCCGGACGGCCGTGCGGGCGGCCACGTGGTCGCGGCCGAGCTCGGCTTGCCACGTCGTCTGGAAGGCCATCAGGGCGGCGAGCGTCGGCGCGACGGTGTAGGTGGCGCGCGTCCAGGCACCGCCGTCGCTGTGGGCCATTGCGCCCCACGCCGAGATGTCGCCCGCGGCGACGTGGGCGTCGAGCGCGGCGTTCCAGCCGCTGGCCGCGCGGGCGGCGTCGGCCGCGGCGACGGTGGCCGGCTCGCACACGGAGTAGCTGGCGTAGACGTAGGGGCCGGGCGTGTCCTGGGCGAGGGCCGGGGCGGCGAGCGCGAGCGGGAGCAGGGCGAGGAGGATGCGGGTCATCGGAGTTCTAGAGGTCGGGAAACGAGAGGCCGGAGCGCCGCGGGCACGCCCCGGCGAGGAGTCAGTTGTAGGCCGTCGCCGCGCGAGGAAGCCGGCGCGGCGGGGACGGTCCCGCCGCGCCGGGGCTCAGCGGACGAGCGTCA
>JAYWIE010000384.1:0-2724 GCA_043789155.1 Rubricoccaceae bacterium
GGCTCCGCGTGCGCCGAGCACGCCCGGCCGGTCGCGGTGCAGCTCGCCCGCGACCACCACGCGGACCTCCACGTGCTCCGGGTCGAGGTCGTCCCCGTGCTCGCGCACGTCCCGTTCCGCGCCGTCCCGACGCTCGACACGGTCGGGCTCACCGAGGCCGACGTCGCGGCCGACCTCCACCTGCCGGCTCCCGAGCCCCCGCCCGTGCAGTCCGGCCGGACCGTCGAGGTGCTGCGGCGCTGGCCCCACGTCGGCGAGGCGATCCTGAGCTACGCCGCCGACGTCGGGGCCGGCCTCATCGTGATGGGCACGCACGGCTACAGCGGCCTCAACCGGCTCGTGATGGGGAGCACGGCCGAGTACGTCATCCGGCGCTCGCTCTGCCCCGTCGTCTCCGTCGGGTCCGAGGCCCGGGCCAGCGCCCGCGGGCCGGTGCTGTGCCCGCTGGACTTCTCCGGCCCCTCCGAGGACGCCCTCGCCGTCGCGGCCGAGTTCGCGCACGCGATGGGCGCGCCGCTCCACGTCCTCCACGCCGTCGAGCCGCTCGACGTGCCGAGCCCGTACGGCCTGCTCGTGCTCCCGGGCCAGGACGCCGCCTTCGCCGAGCGCGCGCGCGCGGAGGCCGACCGCGTCGTGGCCGACGCCGTCCTCGTGCCCGTCGCGACGACCGTCCACGTCCGGATCGGGCGGGCCGCGCACGAGGTTCTCGCGCTCGCGGCAGAGGTCGGGGCGCGGCTCGTCGTGCAGGCGAGCCACGGCCGCACGGGCCTCGCACGCGCGGTCCTCGGGAGCGTCGCCGAGGCGGTCGCCCGCGACGCGCCGTGCCCGGTCCTGACGCTCAAGGCCTCCGGCGTCTCGCTGCGCCGGCCCGACGCGGACGCGCTCGGGCTCGCCGCGCCGCTGCCGCGCGCCGGCTGGCAGGCCGCGCTCGACGCCTTCTCGGTCCGCGCCCGCGACGCCGACGGCCCGTGGACGGTCGCCGTCGACGTCGTCTCGCCCGAGCTGTCCCCGGGCGTGCTCTTCGCCGACCGTCCGCTCGTCGGGATCGCGTACGACCCGCGCGCGGACCTCATCGACGTCATGACCGAGGGCGGCTCGCACCGGATCGACCGGCCGCTCGCAGTGCGGATGGCCGAGGACGGCGGCGAGGCGCGGCTCGACATCCTCCTGAGCGACGGGTCCCGCGAGCGGATCACGGCCCGCGAGATGCAGCCCGCCTGACGCGCCGGCTGCGGCCCGTTTCGCCCGGGCCGCAGCCGGTCCCTCTAGCAGTCTCGCCGGTCCGCACCCGTTTTCCCGGCCCTTCTCACCGACGGCAGGGGCGACCTCGGCCCACGTGAGCACACCGGCCGTGCCCCGGCCACAGGCAACGCCGCCCATGAACGCCGTCGCGCCGCATTCCTGGCCGCCCTCTCGGCGCGCGCTGCACCGGGCCGCCCGGACGCGGCTGGGCGCAGACGCTGCACCTCTGCTGCGATGATCCTGCCCCACGCCGAGACCCACCGGACCGGCCGGATCGGGTGGCTCCGCGCCGCCGTGCTCGGGGCCAACGACGGCGTCGTGTCCGTCGCGAGCCTCGTCGTCGGCGTCGCTGCGGCCGGGGCACCGCGAGGCAGCCTCCTGCTGGCCGGCGTCGCGGGCCTCGTCGCCGGGGCGATGTCGATGGCGGCCGGCGAGTACGTCTCGGTCCAGTCGCAGGCCGACACCGAGCGGGCCGACCTCGCCCGGGAGCGGCGTGAACTCGCGGCCGACCCCGAGGGCGAGCTGGACGAGCTGGCCGCGATCTACCGCGACCTCGGCCTCGACGAGGCGCTGGCTCGGCAGGTGGCCGAGCAGCTCACGGCGCGCGACGCGCTCGCAGCCCACGCGCGCGACGAGCTCGGCGTCACCGAGGCGCTGCGGGCGCGGCCGGTGCAGGCGGCGCTGGCATCGGCGGCGGCGTTCGCCGTCGGGGCCGCCGTCCCGGTCGCGGCGGTCCTCGCAGCCCCGGCGTCGCAGGCGAGCGCCGTCGTGACGGCCGTGACGCTCGTCGCGCTGGCCGTGCTCGGCGGCGTCGCCGGGCGCGTCGGCGGGGCGAGCGTCCTCCGCGGGGCGGCTCGGGTGACGTTCTGGGGGGCGCTCGCGATGGCGCTCACGGCCGGCGTCGGGGCGCTCTTCGGCGTCGCGCCGTGACGGCGGGCGCGCTCAGGCCGGTCAGCCGCGGACGTCCGGGACGTCGCCGCCGCAGGTGCAGGTCGTCTGGGACGTCGGTGGGTGCCACATCCCTTGCCTCCGGCGGCCCCGCGGAGGCGAGACTCCACGCTGTCTCGGACGCGGGACACCCCCCGGCCTTCACGGCGTCGGCTGTGGGACTCCCGGCGGAGCCTGGTTCTGCGGCGGGTCGAACGCGACCGACGTGATGCGGCCGCGGAAGTAGTCGTGGCGTCCCTCGGGCAGGATCCACCCGACGCTCGCCGCCATCGGGACCTGCATCCCGCCGTGCCGCTCGTAGTCTCCGAAGTGCCCCTCCCACGGCATCGGCGTCGGTACGCCGTCCACGTCGCGGGACCGCTGGGCGAGGATGCGCGCGATCTCGCCGTCCAGGCCGAAGAAGACGTCCATCGAGACCTGCGTCGCGCCGTCCGCGAGCGTCGCCCGCGCCGACGAATCGTCCAGGGCCGTCCACGCGACGCCGCTCGCGGGCAGGAGGGCCGTCGGGAGCCACGCGGCCTCGGCGAGGTAGCG
>JAYWIE010000385.1:0-2722 GCA_043789155.1 Rubricoccaceae bacterium
CCCGGCACACGGACGCGCGGCGAGGCACCGCGGTAGGCGGCTCGGCACGCGCCGCGGCCGCGGTCAAGGTGGCCCGCGACGGGCTCGCGGCCGACGCGACGGCCCGCTTCGAGGACGAGGCGCGCCTGCTGGCCACGTTCGACCACGACGGCGTCGTGCGGCTGCTCGGGTCCGGCGCGCTCCCCGACGGCCGGCCCTACATCGCCATGACGCGCGCGTGGGGCGAGCCCGTGACGCGCCACACGCGCCGGCTGCTCGTCGCGCAGCGCCTCGCCGTGTTCCGGGACGTGTGCCGCGCCGTCGCCGACGTCCACCGCTGCGGCATCGTCCACTGCGACCTCAAGCCGGGAAACGTGTTCGTCGCCGCCGGCGGGCACGTGACGCTGCTGGACTTCGGCATCGCGCGCGCGCCGAGTGCCGCCGGTGCCCTGCTGCTCACGCCGGACTTCGCCGCGCCGGAGCAGCTGCTCGGCGAGGCGGTCTCGTTCGCGACCGACGTGTACGCGCTCGGGCTCGTGCTCCACGACGTCCTCTGCGGCAGCCGCCGCCGCGTCCCGTGGTGCCTCTCCGGCGGCGGCACGACCGTCTTCTCGGGCACGCTCACCGGCACCGTCCCGGACGCCGCGCGCGTCGCCGCGGTCGGCACCGCGCGCGGCACCGCGGCGCAGGCCGCCCGCATCGGCGACGCGCTCCGGGCGGTCCTCGCGACGGCCCTCCACACCGACCCTGCGCGGCGCTACCCCTCGGCGGCGTGCCTGGCGCAGGCCGTCGAGCACGCCGCGCCCCACGCCTTCTGACGCCTACGATGCGAGTCAAGCTCACCGTCACCAACGCCGACCGCGGGGCCGAGGCCCGGACGTACGTCCTCGACCAGGACTCCATCGTGATCGGCCGCGCCGGCACGTGCGCGCTCCCGCTCGACGACCCCGACCGCGTCGTGAGCAAGGAGCACGCCGCGATCCGCCGCACCGACGGCGGCCTCCGCGTCTTCGACCTCGGCAGCAAGAACCAGACCTTCGTCGGCGGCACGCGCGTCGGCACGGCCGGGCTGCCGCTCGCCGACGGCGACCAGATCCAGGTCGGCCCGTTCCACATCGACGTCGCGCTCGACCTGGGCCTGCTCGTGGCCGACGACCTCGACCGGACCGTGTTCGGGGCGGCCTTCCGGAACCCGTTCCAGGAGACCGCCGAGGGCGTCGCCGCGGCGCTCGGCGGCCTCCGCCGGGCCTACGCCGAGACCGACCTCGGCCCGCGCGCCGACGCGCTCGAGGACGCGCTCCGCGACGCCCTCGGGCCGGGGCAGGACGCCGAGTTCGTCGCCGGCCTCGTCCGCGGCACGCGCCCGGCGCAGCCGGCAGCGCCCGAGGGGCTCCGGGAAGGTCCGCCCGCAGCGCCGCCGCCCGCAGCGCCGATGCCCGCAGCGCCGACGCCCGCAGCGCCGACGCCCCCAGCGGCGGAGCCGGCGGCGGCGGAGCCGGCAGATGCCGAGCTGCTGCTCGCGGTCGCCATGGCCGCGGCCCGCCTCGTGAGCATCCCCGGCCAGTTCCGCCACGAGTTCCTCGGCCACACCGTCATCCACGCCCCGGACACCGCGTTCCTCTTCGACGCCGACGTCGACGCGCTCGTCGCCCACCTCTCCCACGCGGACCCCGCCGAGCGCGCCGAGCGCCGCCGGCTGCTCGGCGAGGCCGCCGAGGCCGTGCTCCACCACCACCAGGCCCTGCTCGAAGGCTACCGCGCCGCCGCCCGCGACGGGGCCGAGGCGCTCGTGGACGCGCTCGACCCGGACCGCTTCGCCGACGACGCCGGCGGCGGCGGCCTCATGCCCGGGGCCCGCGAGCGCGCCCTGCTCGACATGGTCCGCCAGCGCTGCGCGTACCTCCGCGCCGAGAGCTTCGCCGCGGCCGAGCGGCGCGTCTACCGCCCCGCCTTCACCCAGGCCTACCTCGACTGCCTCGCCCGCGCCCTCCCCTCCAGCCTCCCGGCCCCATGACCGCTCCGCTCCGCCGCTCCGCTCTCGTGCTCGCCGCCCTCGCGCTCGGCGGCTGCGGCCTCTTCGGAACCTCGCGCGCGCCAGACGCGGAGATGCCGGGGGCCGAGCCCCCGAGCCGCCTCGTGACGGTCGAGATGGCCGGGGCCGACGACATGAACGCCGGCGGCAACGCGGCCCGCGTCTACCTCTACCCGCTCGCGAGCCAGGCCACGTTCCTATCGACGCCCGTGCAGGTGTTCTGGACCGACCCCGCGGCGACGCTCGGCGCAGACCTGCTCGGCACCGCCCGCGACGCCACCGTCCGCCCCGGCGACACGACCCGGCTCGACGAGCTCGCGCTCGGCGACGCCGCCTTCCTCGGCATCGCCGTGGACCTGCGCGAGCCCGTCGGGACGACCTGGCGGACGGTCCTGCCCGCGGCCGACGTCCGCGGCAAGACGCTGACCATCCGCGTCGGCGCGGGCGGCCTCCAGGCGTCGACGCGCTGAGGCGTCTGCGCCGAGGCGTCTGCGCCGAGGCATCTGCGCCGCCGTGGGCCGCGGTGACGGCGCGCGCGCCCGTTCCCGGTATACCCGAGACAGGGACGCGTGCGCCCGCCCACCCCAGCCCTCCACAACGTGTCGGACCGTCGCCGGGTCGTCTGGTACGAGGGGATGACCCTCGACCCCCATCATCTGCAACAGTGGGACCGCGCCGTCCGCGCTGACCTCGGCGCGCGCGTCGGGGCCG
>JAYWIE010000386.1:0-2721 GCA_043789155.1 Rubricoccaceae bacterium
CCGGCGGGCGGGTCGTGGCCAAGCAGTTCGAGGGCTCGTACGATGGCTACGGCAACGCGACCTGCCGGACGCCGGCCGAGCTCGCCGAGGCGTGGGCGCGGCTCGCCGCGGCCGACGGCCTGCTCGTCGAAGGGTTCGTGCCGTTCGAGGCCGAGGTCGCCGTGACCGTCGCTCGCAGCCCGTCGGGCGAGACGGTCGCGTATCCGACCGTTCGGAGCGAGCACCGCGACCACCGCCTGCACGCGGCGACGCTGCCGTCAGGCTTCCCCCCCGACGTCGAGGCCGAGGCGCAGCGCGTGGCGCTCGCCGCGACCGAGGCGCTCGGCACGGTCGGCGTGGCGACGGTCGAGCTGTTCGTGCAGCCGGGCGGCGTGCTCGTCAACGAGGTCGCGCCGCGGCCGCACAACACGGCCCACGGGACGATCGAGGCGTGCCACACGTCGCAGTTCGAGAATCACGTTCGCGCCGTGCTCGGGCTGCCGCTCGGCAGTCCCGCCCTTCGCGTGCCGGCCGCCTGCACGGTCAACGTCATCGGCGGCACGGCTGGAACGAACGCGTCCGATCTCGAAGCGGCGCTGCGGGTAGAGGGAGCGTCGGTCCACCTCTACGGCAAGACGGAGTCGCACCCGCGGCGTAAGATGGGCCACGTCACGGCGACGGCCGCGACGGCCGACGAGGCGCGCCGCCGCGCCGAAGTCGCCGCCGAGCACCTCAGGCAGAGGTGAGGGGAAGGCGGAAAATGCGGTTTAAGGTTTAATGTTTGATATTGAAACTTTGCACGCATGTCCCCTTAAACCTTAAACCTTAAACCTTAAACCTTAAACCTTAAACCTTAAACCTTAAACCTTAAACCTTAAACCTTAAACCTTAAACCTTATGCCCTCCCCCTCCCCACTCGTCGGCATCGCGATGGGCTCCGAGTCCGACTGGCCCACGATGGAGGCGGCGGCCGACGTCCTCACCGCGTTCGGCGTGCCGTTCGAGGCGCGCGTCCTCTCGGCCCACCGGACGCCGGATGCGATGGCGGACTACGCCCGAACTGCAGCCGGTCGCGGGCTCCGCGTGCTCGTGGCCGGCGCGGGCGGCGCGGCCCACCTGCCCGGAATGCTCGCCGCGTGGACGGTCCTGCCGGTCGTCGGCGTGCCCGTCGCGACGCCGCTCATGAGCGGGCTCGACTCGCTACTGTCGGTCGCCCAGATGCCGGGCGGCGTGCCTGTGGCGACGGTCGCGGTCGGCGGGGCGAAGAACGCAGGCCTCCTCGCGGTCCAGATCCTCGCGACGTCCGACGCGGCGCTCGCGGACGCGCTTGAGGCGTCGCGGGCCGAGATGCGAGCGGCTGTGGCCGAGATGGACGCGCGCGTCCGGCGACTCGCAGCGGGCCGCTAGAGCACGTCTCAGGATGGTGGGCTGCGCCGTCCTTCGGAGCAGGGTACCGGGTCCGAGATTCGAACCCGTCGACGCATTCTGCCTTGCGTACCGAGAACCCCGAATCTGTCTGAATCTGCTCTAGACGGCGCGGACGAGCGCGGCGAGCGCGTCCCCGATCAGCACCGCGATGTCGGCCTCGGCCAGAACAGCTTCTGCGTCGCGCCCGAGCAGCAGGACGTCCAGGGACGCCGCCTCGACGATCCGGCCCGACATCGTCGTCACCGACTCGCGCAGGCTCGCCTGCGCGTGCGTCGCCCGGGGCGACGCGTTCCAGAGCGCGACCGGCCGGCCCACGAACTCCGGCCCACCGACGAGCCAGTCGAGGGCATTCTTGAACGCACCCGGCACGCCGTGGGCGTACTCCGGGACCGAGAACAAGAGCGCGTCCGCCGCCCCGACCCGCGCCCGTAGCGCCGCGACGACGTCGGGAAGCGCCCCGCTCGCCTCGACGTCCGGGTTGAATGGCGGGAGCGCGCCGAGCCCGTCGTATACCTCGACGGCTGTGCCAGGCGGAGCGGCGAGCGCGGCAGCACGCAGCAGGGCCGCATTCGACGAGCGCGCGGCGAGGCTTCCCGCGACCGCAAAAATGCGCGTCACGCGACGCCGAGGCGCGTCGCCGGATCGCCCTCGCGGGCGAGGAGCCGGTTCCATCCACGCACGAGCAGGCCCGACACGACGGCCCCGATGAGCGCCATGCCGGCGAGGCTGAACGTGAGCAGCCACTGCCCGCGTGGGTGCGTCCCGAGCACGACCTGGTCGGTCGTCGTCGAGACGAGGAGCGGGACGCGGTAGGTCTGGCCCTCGGGCGTCGCGTTGAGGCCGGCCTCGATCTCCTTGATGAGCACGAGCGGCATCTCGGCCGTGCGGAGCGTCGGCGCGGCCGCGCCGGGCAAGGTGTAGCGCAAGCGGACTGCCCCGTGAGTGATCTCGCTCCGCTCGCGCAGGTCGAGCCCGAGCACGTCGGCCGTGACGCGCGTGCCGCCCTCGTAGACGGCGCGCTGCTCGAAGCCGGCGCGCGTCGTGAGCACGGTGATGAAGAGCAGCAGGAGCGGCAGCGCCCACAGCAGGCGGGCCACGACAGGGTTCGAGAGGAAGTTCATGGCCGGCGCGTCTGGTTCAGACGGCGAACGAGGCCCGGCCGGCGCGGTTCGACGCGGGGCATCGAGTTTGTCGCGAAGCACCGGACAACGGGCACCGGACAACGGGCACCGGACAACGGGCAACGGACAACGCGCAACGGACAACGGGCAACCACCTCCCTACTTGTCATCCCGGACTTGATCCGGGATCTGC
>JAYWIE010000387.1:0-9614 GCA_043789155.1 Rubricoccaceae bacterium
CTCGGGCGTGAACGAGCGTCGTGTGGCAGGCATGGACGTGGGGTCGAGGGTTGGAAGTAAACCCTTAACCGTCTGTCCGTCAGGCCGGGGTCAGATCAGATCGAGGCGATCCACGTCTACACATTCCGCGCTGCCGGGCTACCGCGTGTGGAGCGGCGTTGCGGGCAACATTACCGGCGGTGTTGTCGCGTCACTTCAGGACTTCTGGGTCCGCGCGAGCGGCACCTCATCCGCGCCCGTCGTCTCCAAAGGTGCCCGAGTGAGTCTCTTCTCCTACATCGAGACTTTCTACCGCCGCCGCCAACACTCGTTGCAGAGCTAACTCCACGCCCGACGAGTACGAACGCCGGCACCACTCACAACCGTCCGAACTTTTGTCGGCCTAACAGTCGACTGTCCGCCGAAGCGGTGCCAAATCAACATTGCGGGAGCAGCTCGATCCAACGAGAGGGTTGACAATATACAGTTAGGATAACGAATATTCTTGCCTTCTGCCTTGGAACGAACGTCAGGAGTGGTTTAGACATCGAGCTACGGGTGCCCCTTGTATCCTCGACTCTCCCTTGCACCCAGCCCAGATGCGGATCGCTCTAGTCCTCCTCCTGCTAGCCCTCACAGGGTGTAGTGGCTACACACGGAACGTCCTGTTCAGCGACGGCGACCGGGCCCCGGCGGCTGACCCGAGCGTCGAGGCCCTTTACTACGACCGGAACGGGGATCTGTACCCCAGTGGGGCCGTCCCGGTCGAGACGAGGGCGTTGAGCACGAATAGGCGGGGCCGGTCCGAACTCGAACTCCGGGTCGCCCCGTACTTCGAGGACCAGCGCCGCGAGGGCGGCCCGGCATGGACGGCCCTCCTGGCCGAGGCCGGCGTCGAGGATCCCGGTCCCACGACCGACTTCGGACCGGTCTGGGCAGCGGTCCAAGACGGACTCCGGGACCGGCACGTCGAGGCCGTGGACCGTCGGACCCGTCGTCCTGACGGGACCCGGCGCCCCCTCGTCGTGTTGATCCACGGGTTCAACAACGTCCCCGCCGAGGCGGCGGAGTGGTACGGGGCAGCCCGAGGGCTCGTCCGAGGGAAGGCCCCAGACGCCGTCTTCATGGAACTCCACTGGGACGGCCTGACGTCCAATCGCCCCCCGTTGGCGTGGCCCGCCGCTCAGTACAACTTCCCGCTCGTCGGTCTCAGCTTCCGACGCGTCCTCAACGCCCTCGACCCGTCCATCCCGGTCCGGGTGATCACCCATAGTTCGGGGGGGCCCCTCATTTCGAGCACGCTCGGAGACGCCTCCGCCCCACTCCCGAGTCAGGACGCCACGTACGCCGAGTACCGGCGCCGGGCCGCGGCGACGAGTGGGCCCGACAGGCCGCCAAACCCCGACGACCTCCGGGTTGCGATGATCGTCCCGGCCATGTCCTCGGTCACGTTCGCCAACTACAGCCGGACGTCCCCAGGCCCGGACCGGCTCATCCTCGGGCTCAACCCTCGCGACGGGGTGACAGGGAAGGGGGGCTTCCCGTGCACGCTGTTAGGGTCGACGTGCCTGAGCGCGGACCCCCAGCTGTACTGCCGGGACGTTGCCCCGGTGCTCTCCGGTATCCCGAACGTCCGTCCTTACGTCTTCGACTTCTCCCGCTCCGAGAGGAATTCCGGCTACCTGTGGTTCGAGAGCCACGGGATGCTCGCGTACATGGAGCGCGACGACATGCCCCGCGTCCTCGACCTCCTGTTCAACGACGCCTCAATGGAGGGGGGCGAGTTCTCTCAGATCTGCGAGGACCGCTAGGACGACCGGTCGCCGTCTTCCCACGAGGGGCCGGGGTACAACAGAGGCGCGACCAGCGTGCTCGCCAGACCTCTCACGCGGCCGGAAAAGATGGACGAGCGAGTACGCGGCGGGGCAACTGCGGGTTATGGCCCATCGGGCATCCGGACGGCTGCCCCGCCAGCCGTGTTACATCCCGGAGGCCGCTTTATCCTCCTTGACCAAAGCGTTGCCGCGAAGCGACTGCGAGCTCACAGGACAAGACCGTCGAACTCGGGGTCGTCGTAGAAGCGGAGCTTCCGCGCGAGGACAGGCCTCTCGCCCCGCACGAGAAGGAGCTGATCCGCCCCGTCCATCAGCCGGAGCTCGTCCGGCATCACGAGCGGCCGACCGTGCTCGCTCAGCGACGCGCCCTCGTTCGAGCCCGACGACCGCCCCTTGCCGCGGCTCCGGCTCCGGCTCGTCGTCGAGCCCTGCGAGAACACGGTCCGCATTCCGGCCATCTTCGAGAGGTACTCGGCCGTGAACTGGTCCGTCGTCCCGAATGCCTGCACGACGTCCGTGTTGGCGACGAACGTCTCCCACTCGCGCGGGTACGTCTGCTTGAGCTGGCCGAGGTCTTGGAGGAAGGTCCACACCTGGACGCCGTAGCCTGCCATGAGACTCACGGCCCGGCGGACGGGAGCCATCGGCCCGAGCTGCGCGAACTCGTCGAGGAGGAAGAGGACGCGGCCCGTGGGCGGGCTGCCGCCGACCGTGTCCGGCCGGGCCCGCGTGACGGCGACGAGGCTCGTCGCGACGACGAGCCGGAGCCAGCGCGAGAACGTGTCGAGGCGGTCCGGCGGGAGCACGAGGTAGAGCGAGAGCCGCCCCGGCCCGCCGCCGGGCGAGAGCGCGAGCTCGGCCGGGCTGAACGTGCTCTCCGAGAGGACGCGGGCCATCCGGGGCGAGTCGAGAAAGTGCGTGTGGCTCTGGGCCGACGAGACGACGCCGGACCGCTCGCGGTCGGCCTTCTGGCGGAGCCGGTTCGATGTCCTGCGGACGGTTGCGTCCGAGTGCCCGCCCATCTTGAGGAGAAGGTCGTCGAAGTCGTCGGGGGCGAGCGTGAGGAGCTCGCGGACGTGAGGGAGCGACCGCTCGGGGCCGGCGCGCGAGAGGGCGACGTAGAGGACGAGCCCGGTGAGGAGCGCGCGGGCCTCGTCGGTCCAGAACTCGTTGCCACTGCCTCCTGCCGGCACTACGATGAGCATATCGGCGATCATCGCCGCGTCGTCGGCCGCGTCGGGGCTCTCGTGCTGGATGAGGTCGAGCGGGTTGAGTGCGCCGAGAGCCATCTCGCACTCCGCCTCCGGCAGGCCGAGCTTCTCCGCGAGTCCGAACGGGTCGAGCCCGACGACCCGCTGCCCGAGCCGCTCGCGGCGGTGCCGCGCCGTCAGCGCGTAGTTCTCGCCCTTCGGGTCGGTCACGACGACCGACCCGCCGTGGTTGAGGAGGTTCGGGACGACCGCCCCGACGCCCTTGCCGGCCCGCGTCGGGGCGATGGTGAGGAGGTGGCCCGGCCCGTCGTAGCGGAGCAGGTCACCCGGCCGCTTCGAGCGTGCGCCCTGCCCCACATCGCGAGCCCTGCCGATGAGGACGCCCCGGCGCGGGGCGGCGAGCGCGGACCCGTCGCCCCACACGGCCGAGCCGTGGCTCCCCGACGGACGCCGCGGCGCGGGGGCCGTCGCAGCGAGCGTGCCCAGGAGCGCCGCGAGCCACGCGGCGACGGCCGCCGAGCCCGCGACGCGCACCGCGGCCGACTCTGGCCTCCGCAAAGCCTGTGCAGCCCACCGGGCGCCGTCCGCGGGTGCGTAAACCGGTCCGGCGAGGGCGGGGGCGACGAGCGCGAGCACGAACCCGAGCGCGCACGCGCGCCGCGCACGCGCCGTACGGTCGGGCTCGACCCAGAGCACAGCGGCCATGCCGAGTGCGAGCGAGAGCGCCGTCGCCCAGAGCGCGACGGTCCCTTCCGGCGAAGGCGCCCACAGCGGGACGCCGAGGGCCGGGTGGTAGCCCGCGTGCCACGCGAGCGCCTGCGTTCCCGCGTACGACCCGACAGCGACGGGCAGGGCGGCGAGTGCGAGGAGCGCGCCGCTCGACCGCGTGCCGGGCGCGTCGCCCGAGGCGTCCGGGGTCATGGGCGCTACCGCCTGGGAGCGGCTGGCCGTCGGCCGGCCGCCGGCACGCTCGGCCGCGTGAAGCGGGCACCGGACGGCGCACTCCGGTACGGACCGGCGAAGGCGAGGTCGCGTGCGAGGAAGACCGTGAACCGGTGGCCCGGCGCGATCCGCAGCGTCGGGCGGACGTCGAGCCCGCGCTCGGCGACCTTCGCAGCCACGCGCGAGATCTCGAGCGCGATCTGCCCAGCGATGACCTCCTGTGGGCTCTGTCCGACTCCCGTGTTCTGCCCGGCATCGGGAAGTGCGAGTTGGGCACCGGCCCCGACAGTCGCGAGCATCACAGCTGACGCGAACGTCTGGGCAAAGTGCCGGTCGACGCGGCCACGGAGACCCGTGTACCCCTGGAGGTCGCCCGCGCGGAGGCCGGGCAGCGCGACCGAGCGGCCGTCTGGGAACAGGAGCCGTGTCCACGCGACGAGCGCGCGGTTCTGGCCGTAGGCGAGCTGGTCGTCGTACTCGCCGACGAGCCGGCTCCCGCGCGGGATGAGCACGTGGCGGAGCTCGGCGCTGTCGTACACGTCGCGGGTGACCTGCGCGAGGACGGCGCCCGGCAGCTCCGAGTCGAGCCCGGTCACGAGCGCGGCCGGTACGACCGTCCCGGCCTGAAGCACGAACGCCGTCTCCGGGACGTCCGCGCGGACGCCGTACCGGGTCGGCGCGAGCGCGGACGTCCGGGCCAGGAACGCCTCGCGCGGGTCGCGGGCCGGCGACTCGGAGGCCTCTCCCCTGCCCCACCCGCCTGAAGGCACCGCGACCGTTGCCGGGATGCCCTCTGCAGACCCGCCTTCCGGCCGGCTGGCCTCCGGTGCGGCCACCGCCGGCGCGGGCGCGGCGAACTGCTCAGCGACGCGCCGGATCTCGTCGACCTCGCGCTGGAGCTCAGGATCGAGGGGCCGGCCGGGTGCCGGGCGCGGCGTCGGGGTCGCCCCCTGGGCGCGGGCACGGACGGGCGACAGGAGCGCCCGGGCGAACGCGTCTGCCCCCGACGGCACGCCGTCGCCGGCAGGCACGAAGCCGGCGAACGGGTCGACCCCGCTGCCGGCCGTCTCGAAGGCGTACGGCGCGGACGGTGCCGCAAGCGGGCCGACGCTCGCCGTCGCGCCGTAGTCGGAGGCGTACGGGGTCCCTGCGTAGGGCGCACCGGCGTAGGCCGGGGACGAGTAGGCGGACCCGTACGGGTCCGCGGCCTGGGCGTCGGGGACGGCGTAGGTGCCCTCGGCCGCCGGATCGGTCACCGCGTACGGGTCCCCCAGCCCGTCGTTCAGAAACTCCGGCGCGGCGGCCTCGGGACGCCCGGCCTCCACCGTGCGCGCGTCGTCAGAGCCGCCCGAGAGAACGAGCAGGCCGAGGAGCGTCGCCGCGCCGGCGATGAGGAGCCCGCCGAGCACGAGGCGGCGGTTGACGCGGACGGGCCGGTAGCGGCCGTCGTCCTCGCCCTCCAGAAAGTCTCGGCCCGAGCCGCCACCCGGAGGCGTCTCGGCGTCGTCGAACGAAAACGAATCGCCGCCGAGCGGACTTCCTGCGAGCGGCTCTTGCCCCGCCCCATCGGAACCAAACCCCTCGGCCGTATTGAGGGGCCGGTAGGTCCCGGAGACGTCGTCGTCCGCAGGGTCGAGGCCGAAAGGGGGGCCAGTTGGGTCGTCCGGCGTTCTGCCCGTCGTGTCGTGGGTGGCCATGAGGGAGGCGATGGGGTTTACGGGCGCGATGACGCCGATGCCGGCGTGCGGACGATCCGGACGAACCGCTCGACCTGGCGGCGGCCGAGGAGGCCGAATGGCCCCCGACGAACCGTCTCGCCGAGGACCAGCTCGGCCCGGTCGAGGACGCGGTCGGCGACGTAGGTCCCGGCCCCTGACGGGCCGGCGCGGTAGGCGTAGTTGACGACCTCGCGCGCTCCGTCGGGTCCGAGCGCGAACAGGACCGGCGCCTCGCCCTGCGAGCGGCCCGAGAGCTGGACGTAGGTGTGGACGCCGTCGTCGAACACGCGCTCGACTGCGGCGTGGAGGCCGCGGTCGCCCGCCCAGACGTACCCGAACGAGAGGTCGTCGAGCGAGACGCCGTCGCCGAGGGTTGGAGCCGTGCTGGAAGTCGCGCTGGAGAGCGGGCGCGTACCGGAGGTGCCCGGCGCGCCGTCGTCCGGGTAATAGAACCGGACGTGGCGGGCGTAGCGGGCCTGCGGGTTCAGGCTCTCGCTCCTGGACGAGCGGCCTTCGGACGAGCGGTTCCGCCCGCGCCCGCGCGGGGCCTCCTCGGCCGGGCGCGGCGGCGAGTCGAGCGTGATGTGGTACACCCGCCGGTCGGTCGAGACGACGAGGTTCGTGGTCACGTCGTAGGCGAGCGGCTTCACGACGACGAGCGGCGTCCGCCCACCCGGGCCGGACGCGGCCTGCTCGACGGCGAACCGCTCGGTGTCGCCCGCGACGACGTCCAGCACCGTCTCGCCGGGCTCGAGCTCGACGACCGAGGCGCGGAGCGGGGCGCAGGCGAGCACCGGCTGGGTGTGCCCGAACGGGAAGACCCACATGGCCGACTGTCGGAGGACGCCCGCGCGGCCCGTCCGGCGGTACTCGCGGACGAGCTCGCCGAGCGCCTCCTCCATCTCGCCCGCCGTCACCACGACGGCTCCGCCGTCGAAGCCGTCGCCGACGGGGCGGCCGACGGCCCGGTCGGCCACGCCCTCGGCGCGGATTTCCGGGTAGAGGTCGACGACGGTCTGGGCATCTGGGGCGTCTGGAAGACGTCCGGCCGGCTGGGCGTCGGCCCCGGCGGCGGCGAGAACCGCGGTAAAGGCGAGGAGAGAGCGTCTGTGGAGCATGGGAGAGGTAGGGTCTAGGGGCTAGGGTGTAGGCGGGCGCGTCTGCGCTCTCGCGCTCGGGGCGGGCGCGAGGACGCCGCGGGAATCCGGGCCGGCAGGGCGCGCCGCCTCGACGCTGGGCGCGTCGTCCGCGACGGCACGCTCTGCCGGTCCGACCTCGGCGGGCTCGTCGCCGGCGAGCGGGCTCCACGAGAGGCCGGTCACGAAGACGCCGAGCGGGTTCCGCTCGACGCCCTCGGTCGTGGTCGGCGGGGCGACCACGACCGAGAGGTAGCCCTCCCACGCCCGCTCGGCGTCGCCCTCCTGGGGCGACGACTCGGTCTCGTTCCACGTCACCCGGTACGTCCGCGCGCCGCTGGCACCGCCGCCGGTGCCGGCGGCGGCTCCTGGGACCGGAAGAACGGCAGCGACCTCGACGGCACGCCGGGCACCCGTGCCGAGCCGGCGCGGGTCGTTCTGCGGGTCCGAGAAGTAGCGCTCCAGGAACGTCCGCGCGTCGCCGCCGACGTAGGCGTAGGCCCGGTAGACGGCGTCGCGCTGCGCGACGGGGTCGGCGTAGACCGTCCGGATGTTCGTGACGAACGCCGAGAGTGCGGCGACGACGACCCGGTCCGACGCGGCCGGAACGGCCTCGGCTGGCGCGATGGCCTGGGCCCGGCCGAGCCGGTCGACCTCGACGACGTACGGCACGACCCGGCTCTGGGTCGCCTGCACGGCGAGGCCGCCAGTCGCGAGCGTGCCCGAGGCGAGCGCGAGAAAGCAGGCCACCTGCCAGTTCCGCTTTCCCCTGGCGAGGTCGGAGAAGGCGCTGTGGAACTCGTACCGGCCCCGGAGCACCTCGGGCGACTCACCGTCGGCGTAGTCCCACCCGGCCGGCTTGCCCGCGTCCGCCTGGGCGCTGTGGCGCTTCGCAGGGCGCAGGAGCGGTCGGGCAGAGAGTCGAAACGGCATCGGGGCAGAGCAGGCAACCACCCAAGAGGCGCAGCGCCCCGCGTCCAGGGCTCACCCGGCGCAGCGGAGCGCGGGCCACGCGCTCGTGCAAACCGTCTCGCGGGCCGTCGAAACCCGCCCGCCGGGTTCGGAGAGATTCACAGCCCCTTTCTACCTGGCCGTCGCCCTCAGCATCAAGCACCCCGAGGCGGACCGCCTCGCGCGCGGGCTGGCGCGCGCGACGAGCCGCTGCTGTTCGTCGGCGACGACTTCGGGCAGACCAACGTGCGGGTCGCCGCCTACTGAGTCGAGAACGTCACGCGAGCCGCGGCTCAGCCGGCGGCGCGGGCTACACGGCCACGGTTACACGGACGTGAGCGCGCGGGCGAAGCCGGGCTGGAAGTCCTGCGTGAGCGACGAGGCCACCTTCGACGGCAGCACGACGACGAGCAGCGCGAACGTCACCGCGCCGCCGAGGACGGCGAGCATCGGCGCGCGCTCACGCACACGGCAAGTCGGAGCGCCGCCGGAACGGGGTCAGCGCCGGTGGAGGACGACTGACGAGCGAACCCAGTCGTACCCGCGGTCCGAGGCGAACCGGACGGTGCCGCGGAGTTCGGTCCCGAACCGGACTAGGTCGACGCGCACGTCGCACTCCTTGTCGGCCGACCGGTACCCGACCGAGAGGACGTCCCCGTCGACCTGCACACCCACGACGGCCTCCTCATCGGCCGGGAATCCGTCTCCGGTGTGGGCCATCGACACGCGCGCTGAGTCCGCCTCGAAGGCGACGGTCAGCGTCGCTTGCTCCGCCCGGCCGAACGTGGCGAACGTCCCCGTCCAGGCACCGGTGAGGAAGGCCGGCCCCAGGCGCCCGCGGAAGACGACCGACGGCAACACTGGTCCTCCGCCGACGGGGGGCTCGGGCAGGTGCCCCTCCCCCCCGCTCGCCTCGACGGCCGCCCCGACCGCCGAGAGCGCTGGCGCGTCGAGGCGGATGTCGGCCGTGGCCCCGCTCGGAAGCCCCCGCCCGTCCATTAGCGGGACCCCCACGACGGGCCGCAGCGGCGCCGCCTGGCCGAGCACGGCCCGCGCGAGCACCACCGCGGCGACGTACGTCCCGCCGAGGGAGGGGTGCGAGCCGTCGGGTCCGTAGAGGTCGAGCCCCGCTCGGTCGCCGAGGCGCTCCCAGACGAGTCCCACCGGCGCGACCGTCGCGCCGGTCTCCGCCGCCGCGTCGACGACCGGGTTGTGGAGGGCGGCCAGAAACCGCGGGGTGTCCTCGCGCGGCCACGTCGCGAACAGGACCACGCGGGTGCCCGCCCGGCGCGCCGCCGCGGCGATCTCCCGGACGGCCCCCCGGTAGTCCGCAGGGTCCCCGACGACGGCGAGGCCCTCCACGAGTCGCGTCGGGCCGAACAGGCTCTGCTCTTGCAGGACCACGACGTCGAAGCGACTCAGGCTGTCCAGCACGCCCGAGCGCTCGACGTGCCGGCGGAGCGTCGCCCCGCCCGAGGCCATCATCGCCACGTCGACGTCCCGGACCGGATCGGCGAGGGCCTCGAATACGAACGGGAGGTTGTTCTCGTAGGTGTAGCTGTTGCCGACGAAGAGGACCCGGAGCGGGGAGGGGATCTGCGCCCGTGCGGGCGGGACGGCCACGACGAGGGCCGCGACGAGGAACCGGAGCATGGGACGAGGTGCCGCTGCGCCGACGAGCGCGGTGAGGGCTACCAATGAAGGGACCGGGCGGCGGGACCTCGCGGACGCCTCGGGGGAGGCACAGAATGTGGGCACGGCTAGTTTGGGAAAGGAGAGATGCCCAAATGATACTGTACCATTTGACATGATACAACCCCCGGCCGGCCCTTATGTGCAGAA
>JAYWIE010000388.1:0-2720 GCA_043789155.1 Rubricoccaceae bacterium
TCGCTGCGCCGGGCACAGACCGGGGTCACGCGCGTAGGGGACCGAAAGCGCTTCCAGCCCTCCCCTCCCCGATGCCCGACACCCTCGTCCCCGTCGCCGTCCCGCGCGTCTCCGCCTACGACATCGCGACCGGCAACTTCGACCGCGCCGCGCGCCTGCTCGACCTCTCGCCCGAGTGGCGCACGCTCATCCGGACGCCCTTCCGCGAGATGAAGGTCGAGGTGCCGCTCTACCGCGAGGACGGCTCGCTCGAGCTCTTCTCCGGCTTCCGCATCCAGCACAACGGCGCGCGCGGGCCGTTCAAGGGCGGCATCCGCTTCTCGCCGCTCGTCGACGAGCTCGAGGTGCGCGCGCTCGCCGAGACGATGACCTACAAGACGGCCCTGGTGGACATCCCGTTCGGCGGCGGCAAGGGCGGCGTCAACTGCGACCCGCGCACGCTCACGACGCTCGAGAAGGAGCACGTCACGCGGCGCTACATCTCGCGCATCCACCTCATCCTCGGGCCCAACCGCGACGTCCCGGCCCCGGACATGGGCACGGACGCGCAGACGATGGCGTGGATCGTGGACCAGTACGGCCGGCAGCACGGCTACAACCCGGCCGTCGTGACGGGCAAGCCGCTCGAGCTCGGCGGCTCGCCGGGCCGCGAGCAGGCGACCGGCCGCGGCGTCGTCATCACGGCCCTCGCCGCGGCCCGCGACCTGCTCGGCCGCGCCCCCCGCGACCTCCGCGTGGTCGTGCAGGGCTTCGGCAACGTCGGCCTCAACGCGGCGCTGCTGTTCGAGGAGGCCGGCTGCACGGTCGTCGCCGTCTCGGACGTGTCGGGCGGCGTCCACCGTGCGGAGGGCCTCGACCTCGACGACGCCGTGCGCTACCTCGGCCGAGAGGGCGGCGACGGCACGCTCGCCGGCTACGCCGGCGGCGAGCGCGTGTCCCACGACGACTTCATGGGCATCGACTGCGACATCCTCGCGCCGTGCGCGATCGAGGCCGCGCTCCACGACGGGAACGTCGCCTCGGTGAGCGCGAAGCTGGTCGTGGAAGGGGCCAACCTGCCCGTGACGCCGGTCGCGGACCAGGCGCTGCAGGACCGCGGCATCCCGGTCGTGCCGGACATCCTGGCCAACGCCGGCGGCGTCATCGTGTCGTACTTCGAGTGGTCGCAGAACTTCCAGCAGTACCGCTGGAGCGAGACCGAGGTCAACGAGCGCCTCGAGCGCATACTGCTCGTGGCCTACGCCGCGGTCGCGGCCAAGCAGAAGGAGCTCGGCTGCACGATGCGCGAGGCCGCCTTCGCGCTCGCCATCGCGCGCGTCGTGACAGCGGAGAAGCTGCGAGGGGCGCTCTGAGCGGGGCAGGTGGCAGGTGGCAGGTGGCAGGTGGCAGGTGGCAAATATGCGCTTGACGTGCGAGTAAAAATGCACCCGTCACGGGCCACCCGTCATGTGTCACCCGCTGCCGCGAGCCCGTGCGTCCGCAGGACGGCGTCGACGGTGGCGGTCACGTCCGGCCCCGGCGTCCGCGTCGGACCGAAGGGGTCGGACGCCTCGGCGTCGGCGTCGAGCAGCACGCGGAGCGTCGAGGCGACGCCGTGGGCAAGGGCCCCGCCGCCGTCGGCGTCGGCGTGGTAGCCGCCTTCGAGGGACGCCACGAGCCGGCCGCCGGCGTGGGCGTCCGCGGCGCGGCGCACGGCCCGGACGAGGTCCGTGATCCCGGCGACGCTCAGCGCGAGCGTCCCGAGCGGGTCGAGGCGGTGCGCGTCGTAGCCCGCCGAGAGCAGCACGAGGTCCGGGCGGACGCGCGCAGCGAGCGGCGGCAGAACCCGGCCGAGCGCGACCGCTGCGCCCGCGTCGTCCGTGCCGGCCGGGAGCGGGACGTTGACGCACGCGCCGAGCCCCGCGCCCGCGCCGACGTCCTCGACGCGCCCGGTGCCGGGGTACAGCCCCGCCGCGTGCACCGAGAGCGTCACGACGGACGGGTCGTCGCGGAACGCCTCCTCGGTCCCGTTGCCGTGGTGGACGTCGATGTCGACGATCAGCACGCGCCCGACGCCCCACGCCGCCTGCGCGTGGCGCGCCGCGACGGCGACGTTCGAGACCAGGCAGAAGCCCATCGCCGACGCCGGGCGGGCGTGGTGGCCAGGTGGCCGCCCGACCGCGAACCCGTTGCCCGCCGTCCCGCCCATTACCGCGTCCACGACCGCGAGCAGGTCGCCGCACGTCTCGCGGGCGACGCGCGGCGAGGCCGGCGTGACGTACGTGTCGGCGTCCCACGCGCCGCCGCCGGACGCCGCGAGGGCGTCGAGCGCGTCGAGGTACGCCGGCGTGTGGACGCGCTCGAGCACGCCGCGCGCCGCCTCGGCCCCGTCGATCCGGACGAGCTGGCCGGCCTCGCGGGCCGCGGTCAGCACCGGGTCTGTGGCGAGGCGGGCGGCGATGGCGGCCGTGCGCTCGGGGCGCTCCGGGTGGCCGGGCTCGGCGTGGGCGCGCGTGTCGGGGCGGAGCGTGTAGACGGTCATCGGGGCGGGCAGGCGGCGCGGTCGGACGCCCCGGCGCGCCGCCGGTTCACCGCGCGAGCAGCGTCAGCGTCAGCGCGACGGCCGCCGGGAGCGCCTGCACGAGCAGGATCTTGCGGCCGACGGTCGCCCCGCCGTAGAGCCCGGCCACGAGCACGCACGCCAGGAAAAACACCAGAACGTCCGCTCGACCCGCGATGAG
>JAYWIE010000389.1:0-2716 GCA_043789155.1 Rubricoccaceae bacterium
CCACTCGCCCCAGCCGCGCCATGCGCCTGTCTTCCTTCGCCGCCGCCGTCGCAGCGCTCGCCCTCGCCCCCCTCGCCGCCGCGCCCGCGGCGCACGCCCAGCTGCCGTCGGTGAGCGTCGGCGTCGCCGGCGGGCTCAACTTCGCCAGCCTCAACGACGCCGGCACGGCGGACCTCGGCTCGTCGACGGGCTTCCACGGCGGCGTCTACGGCGACGTCTCGCTGCCGTTCATCGCCTTCCGCACGGGCATCTACTACCTCCAGGCCGGCAACGTCGAGACGGCCAGCGGCGACGAGCTCGTCTCGGCCAACTTCCTCACGGTCCCCGTCGACTTCCGCTTCCAGACGCCGACGCCGGTCGTGAAGGCCTACGCGCTCGCCGGGCCCGAATTCCGGTTCCCGGTCGGCAGCGCGTCCGAGGTCGTGCAGGGCGGCGCGGTGGTCGACCGCAGCTCGGTCAACGTCGCGGCCAACGTCGGGGCCGGCGTCTCGTTCAAGGCCCCGCTCGTCGGCCCGAGCGGCTTCGCCGAGGTCCGCTACTCGCGCGACGTCTCGGGGTTTGCAAGCGCCACCAGCAGCAACGTTTCGACGGAGTACAAGGTGAGCTTCTTCCAGCTTCGCGTCGGCGTCGGCCTGTAGTCGGGCTGCCGGAGCACCCGCCGAGCTGGGTCGAGGGACGAGGTTCAGGGCTTCCGCTGCACGCGAAAGGGGCGTACCGAGAACCCTGTCCCTCGTCCCCGTCTCGAGTTTGCGCTAGAAGCGCAGGATGGCGGCGGCCGGGCCGTGCTTGGCCAGCGCGGCCCGGGCCGCGTCCGAGCGGACGATCTCGAGGCTCGCGCCCTGCGTCATGGCCCGGTCCAGCATGTGCTCGACGAGGTCCGGCACGGCGCGGATCGACGCACCCGTCGCGGCGTAGGTGCCCGTGGTCTGCTCGGTGAGCAGGTCCACGGCCCCGTCGACGGGCACGAGGCCGCCGGCGACGAGCGCCTCGTCGTCGACGACGAGCGTCATCACGCGCTGCTGGTTGAGCATGTCCAGCGTCGCCGAGAGGCCGGCGACGGCCTTAGAGCCGAGCACGGCCTCGACGCGCCCGAGCGTCTCGAGCTCCTCGCGCGCCTCGGTCTCGCGCTGGACGGCCTCGGCGGCGGCCGCGACGTCCGACGTGCTGGCGTTGATCTCGCAGGCGAAGGCTCCGGCGAGGCGCTTGCGCGTGGCCTGGTCGAGCGCGCCCGTGAAGTCGGCGTCCATGTCGGCCGGGGCCGAGTAGACGACGTGGCGCGCGCCGAGCGTCTGGCAGATGAGCGTCGCGGCGTGGGCGGACTTCTGGGCCTGCGCGCGGCGGAGGTCCGCCTTGATGTCCTGCCGCTGGTCCTTGGTCACCGTGTCCGTGACCTCGACCGGCTGCCCGTCGAGCGCGTAGACCTCCTCGACGAGGCCGATCTGCGAGAAGAAGAAGCGGCTCTTGTGGGCCGAGACGAGCGCGATCACGAAGCGGTCGTTCTCGTCGCGCACGCGCGCGAGCGGCCGCACGTACGGCTTCTGCTCGACGTGGACGGACGTCGGGAGGTCGATGGCGGTCCCGAGGCGCTCGAAGAGCCCGACGGCTTCGCACGCGAAGAAGGCGACGCCGCGGCCCGTGCGCGGGAGGCCGCCGTCGAGCGTCTCGCGGATGCGGTCGAGCTCGGCCTGGACGGCCGCGCGCCGGTCGCCGGCCGCGGCGCGAGCCGCGTCGGCGAGGGCCCCGTCGGCGATCTCGCGGAAGGCCTTCTCCCACGCGTTGCCGCGGCGCATCTCGGGCGAGAGCGAGAGGTAGAGGCTCACGACGGGCGCGTCGTCGGACGACGTCTCGTTGAGGCGCGTGAGGTGCTCGGGCGTCAGGAAGTGGAAGCCCGGCGTCGTCGTGCGGCGGCGGAGTTCGGCGAGGAGGGCGTCGCGGGTGTCGGGGGCCAGAGTCGTGCTCATGCGGAGAGGGGGGCAGTGGCCAGGTGGCCAGTGGCGGGGAGGGGACGTCGCCTGCGGCCGGCGCGCTGGCCCGCCGGCCGGGGCGGGCACGGGGTCGCGGCCTCCTCCTATGAGCCCGACGCTCCGCAGGATCCGGCCGCGCGGATTGAGCCGCGCCGCCGCGCGCGGGCCGGTGCCGCGCCGTCAGTTGCCGAGCGTCACGACGACCGGGAAGTGGTCCGTCACCGTCCGCGGGTCGTGCGCGTGGACGTAGCGCACGTCGCGCACGCGGGCGTAGAGCGCCGGCGAGAGCAGGATGTGGTCGATGGCCGAGAGGTCGTCCGGCCCGATCACGCCGTCGCTGTTGCGGTCGTAGAGGCTCGTGAAGCGCGTCGCCTGCGGGACGTCGCCGATGACGTTGACGAGGTCGTCGGCCGCGCCGTCGCCGGCGCGCTTGACCGTGGCGAGGACGTTGGTGATCGGGACGGAGCCGCGGCGGTCCGGCACCTGGTCGTCGAAGTCGTTGAAGTCGCCGAGGGCGATGACCTGGCGGCCGAGGCCCGCCTCGCGGGCGACGAGTCGGCGGACGACCTCGCCCTGCGCCTCGCGCTGCGGCTGGCGCGCCGGGTTGTCCGGCTGCGCCAGAAAGTGCACCCCGACGACCGTGACGGGCATGCCGGCGAGCGTCAGGCGGGCGAAGAGGTTCTTCGAGACGCCGTACTGCTGGTCCGTCACCCCGACCGCGACGCGCTCGTCGGTCCGGCCGGTCGTGTCGA
>JAYWIE010000390.1:0-9600 GCA_043789155.1 Rubricoccaceae bacterium
GAATGGAGCGGGGCACGGCACGGGCAGGCAGGCGTGCCGCGGGTATCGTCCGGCCGAGCGCCGGCACAAGCGCCGCGCCGAGGCTGGCCGCCAAGAACCCCGCGGGCCCGTCGCGGCGTACCGGGTCCGCGTTCCGCCCCCGACCGATGCCGCAGGCCCTGACTATTCTCTTCGTCGACGACGAGCCGGACCTCGTGCCGCTCATCCGCCAGACGTTCCGCCAGCAGGTCCGCGCCGGCGAGCTCATGCTCGCCTTCGCCGCCGACGGCGTCGAGGCCCTCGACTACCTCGCCGAGCACCCCGAGGTCGAGGTCGTCGTGACGGACATCAACATGCCGCGCATGGACGGCCTGACGCTGCTCGGCCGCCTCGGCGAGCTCGGCCGCCACCTCAAGGCCGTCGTCGTGACGGCCTACGGCGACATGGAGAACATCCGGACGGCCATGAACCGCGGGGCCTTCGACTTCCTCACCAAGCCGATCAACATGGAGGACCTGCGGATCACGCTCGGCCAGGCCCGTGAGGCCGTCGAGCGCGACCGCGAGGCCCAGCGCGTGCGGGCCACCATCACGCGCTACCTCTCGGACACCATCGCGCAGGCCGTCCTCTCGGACCCCGCCGCGTTCGAGGGCGGCCAGAAGCGCGAGGTCTCGGTCCTCATGTCCGACATCTCGGGCTTCTCGCAGCTCGCCGAGCGCCTCGACCCGCAGCGCGTCGTCGAGCTGCTCAACGTCTACCTCACCGTCATGACCGACGTCATCGACGAGCACGACGGGGCCATCGACGAGTTCATCGGCGACGCCATCCTGACCATCTTCGGCGCGCCGATCCAGGACGCGGACCACGCCCGCAAGGCCGTCGCCTGCGCCGTGGCCATGCAGCAGAACATGGCCGAGGTCAACCGCCGCCTCGCCGAGCGCGACCTGCCCGCGCTCGAGATGACCGTCGCCGTGAACACGGGCGAGGTCGTCGTGGGCACCATCGGCTCGGAGAAGCGCGCCAAGTACGGCGTCGTCGGCAGCCCAGTGAACCTCACGAGCCGCATCCAGACGCTCGCCGCGCCCGGCGAGGCGCTCGTCTCGGACCCGACCTACCGCGCGACCGGCGGCGAGGCCGGGCCGGTCCGCATCGCCGAGACGCGCCAGGCCATGCTCAAGGGCTTCGTGGACCCCGTCGCCATCCACGCCGTCGCCGGCATCGGCGTCGAGGACGTGCCCGGCGACGACGCCCACCTCACCGACCTGCCGGCCGAGGCCCCGTTCTCCATCGCCGTGCTCGACGGCAAGCAGCTCGTCGACTCGGGCGCGACCGGGGCCGTCGTCCGCGCCTCGCCCACGGGCGCGTTCGTGCGCCTCGACGCGCCGCTCGCCGCCCGCGCGGACGTCCGCCTGACGCTGCGCGACGCCCCGGCCGACGCCATCTACGCCAAGGTCACCGAGGTCACGGACGACGAGACGGGCCGCTGGGCGCGGCTGCGCTTCGCGGCGCTGCCGCCGCTCGCCGCAGCCGTCCTCGGCCACTCGCCCGCCCTCGGCCACGCGCCCATCGGCTCCGACGGCGCGCCCGCGATCACATGAGCGACGCGGATCCGTCCGGACGGCGGCAGGCCGCGCGCCGCGCCGCAGCCAGCGCGGGCCTCGCCGTCGCGCTCGTCGCCGCGGCCGCGGCATGGGCGCTCGCCCAGCCCGGCCCCGGCCCCGACGCCCGCGACGGCCAGTTCGCCGTCACCTTCCGCCATCTCACGCCCGAGCAGGGCCTGCCCAACCAGCAGGTCTTCGCCGTGACGCAGGACGCGCTCGGCTTCGTCTGGATCGGGACCGCCGACGGGCTCGTCCGCTACGACGGCGTCGACGTCCGCGTCTTCCGGCACTCGGCCGACTCGTCGTCGGTCGTCGGCAACGAGGTGCTCGCGCTCGCGCCCGGCGCGGGCGGTGCCGTGTGGGTCGGGACGTCGGACGGGCTGAGCCGCTACGACCCCGCCCGCGACGCGTTCGAGCGCGTCGAGGGGCTGCCCGAAGGCGACGTCCTCGCCGTGGCCGTCGACACGGCCGGCGTCGCGTGGGCCGGGACCGAGACCGGGCTCGCCCGCATCACGCCCGGTGCCGACGGCGCGCTCGCCGTCTCGGCCTACGACCCCGACCGCGTCGGGCTGCCGAGCCCGGTCGTCCAGGCCGTGCTGCCGGACATGGCGCGCGGCGCGGTCTGGCTCGGCACGGCCGACGGCCTCGCCCGCTTCGACGTCGCCTCGGGCCGCGTCCGGACGTTCCGCCCCGACCCCGCGACGCCGGCCAACGTGTCGGCGCTGGCGCTGAGCGAGCGCGGCGTCGTGCTCGTCGGCACGGGCGGCGACGGGCTCTTCTCGTTCGACCCGCGGGCGTCGCGCTTCACCGCGGTCGACGTCGGGCCCGGCCTCAGCGCGCGCCTCGTCTCGGCCGTCCGCGAGGACAGCGGCGGCACGGTCTGGGTCGGGACCATCGGCGGCGGCCTGCGCCGCCTCTCGCCCGGCGCGGGCGTGACGGTCTACCAGTCCGCCGCCGACGACCCGACGGCACTCATCGGCAACGAGGTCTCGGCCGTCTTCGAGGACCGCCAGGGCATCCTCTGGGCCGCGACCTACACCGGCCTCGACCGCTTCGACCGCGCGACCGGCACGGCCGTGCGCCTGCGCCACATCCCCGACGACGCCGCGTCGCTGGCCAGCAGCGACGTCCGCGCCGTCCTCGCCGCCCGCGACGGCACGCTCTACGTCGGCACCGACCGCACTCTGGACCGCTCGGTCGACGGCCGGACATTCACGCACACCGAGGTCGGGGTCGAGGGCGGGCTGAGCGCGCACGCCGTCACGGCTCTCTTTCAGGACCGCGCCGGCACGGTCTGGGTCGGGACCGAGGGCGCGGGCTTCTCCAGCATCGGCGCGGAGGGCGCGCTCGCGAAGGCGCCCGTGCCGGGCGAGGTCGGCGGCCTGGCCGTCCAGTCCTTTTTCGAGGACCGCCAGGGCCGTTTCTGGGTCGGGACGCGCACGGAGGGCCTGCTGCTCTACGACCGCACGGCGAAGACGGCGCGCCGCTTCCGCTCGCGCGTGGGCCAGGCCGGCGCCGGGGCCGCCGGCGCGCTCGCGAGCGACGACGTCCGCGCGCTCGCGCAGACGACGGACGGCGCGCTCTGGGTCGCGACGTCCGAGGGCCTCTGCCGCCTCGACGGCACCCGCTTCACGTGCCACGACGACGCTGCAGGCGGCGAACCCGCAGGCGAGGACCCGCCGTTCGTCGAGGACGACCTCTACGCGCTCCACGCGACGCGGGCGGGCGACCTGTGGATGGGCGGCCGCACCGGCCTCCTCCACCTCGACGCCGACGGCAACGTCGCGCGCTACACGGCTACGGCGAACGGGCTCCCCGGCGACGTCGTGCTCGCGATCCTCGAGGACGAGAAGCGCAACCTGTGGCTGAGCACGAGCGGCGGCCTGACGCAGTTCGACCCGGCGACGGCCGTCCCGGCGGGCAGCCTCGGGGCCGGCGGGGCCGACCGGACGCTCGGCACGGCCGCCGCCCGCGCGCCCGACGGCCGCCTCTACGTCGGCGGGGCGGACGGCCTGCTCGCGCTCTACCCGCGGCAGCTCGAGACGCGCAACGAGAACCCGCCGCAGGTCGCGATCACCGGCATCGACGTCTCGGGCACGCCCGTCGCGCCCGGCGCGGGTAGCGCCCTCGACGCCGCCGCGCCCGTCGCGACGCGGCTCACGATGCAGCCCGGCGACGAGTACGTCACGTTCCGCTTCGTCGGGCTCCACTTCTCGGACCCCGCGCGCAACCGCTACCGCTACCGCCTCGACGGCTACGACCCGGACTGGCGCGACACGACGCTCGTCCGCGAGGCGACCTACAACAACCTGCCGCCGGGGCGCTATACGTTCCGCGTCGAGGCGGCGAACGCGGACCGCGTGTGGTCCGAGTCCGGCGCCGCGCTCGCGGTCGTCGTGCGGCCGCCGTGGTGGAAGACGCTCTGGGCGCGCCTCGCCTTCCTGGGGCTGGCCGGGGTCGCGCTCGTGCGCGGCGTCCGCTGGCAGAAGGAGCGCCTGCTGAAGCAGGAGCGCGAGCGGGCCGTGCGCCGCGAGGCCGAGCTGCGGGCCGAGACGGCCGAGGCCGAGGCCGAGCGGCAGCGCGCCGAGACGGCCGCGCTCCAGGCCGAGAACCGCCGCGCCGCAGCCGAGGTCGAGAGCGCCCGCGAGGTCCACGAGTCCAACACCAAGCTCGAGGCCGCCAACACGCGCCTCGAGACGTCGCTCGTGGAGCTCAAGGCGATGCAGTCGCAGCTCGTCCAGTCCGAGAAGCTGGCCTCGCTCGGGCAGCTCACGGCGGGCATCGCGCACGAGATCAAGAACCCGCTCAACTTCGTCAACAACTTCGCCGAGCTCTCGGTGGACCTCGCGGCCGACCTCCGGCAGGACCTCGAGACGGCCGGCGACCGCCCCGTCTCGGACGTCCTGCCGGACCTCGCGGACCTGCTCGACGACCTGCGCGACAACGCGACGCGCATCCGCGAGCACGGCCAGCGCGCGGACCGCATCGTGCGGGCGATGCTGCTCCACAGCCGCGGCGGGGCCGTCGAGCGCGCCCGCGTCGACGTCAACCGCTTCGTCGAGGAGTACGCCAACCTCGCCTACCACGGGGCCCGCGCCAACGACGCCGACCTCGCCATCGACCTCGTGCGCGACTTCGACCCGGCGGCGGGCGAGGCCGAGGTGGTGCCGCAGGAGCTCGGCCGCGTGCTCATCAACCTGCTCGCCAACGCCTTCCACGCCGTCGGCGAGCGCAAGCACGCTGCCGCCGGTGCCGGCGGAGAGGCGGGCTACGTGCCCCGCGTGACGGTCCGCACCCGGCGGAAGGGGAGCGAGATCGAGATCGAGATGGACGACAACGGGCCGGGCATCCCGGACGCCGTGCTGGCCAAGATCTTCGAGCCCTTCTTCACGACGAAGCCGGCCGGCGAGGGGACCGGGCTGGGGCTGTCGCTCGCGCACGACATCGTGGCGCAGGTCCACGGCGGCACGATGGACGTCCGGAGCACCGTCGGCGTCGGGACCGTGTTCACGATCTGCATCCCGACGACGCTCGCGGCGGCGGAGGGCACCTGACAGGCGCGAGTCGTCGGAATTCATACCCGGATCTGAGCGCGAGGGTCTAACGCTCAGAGTCTGACTGTAAATGAAAGACGAAACCCAAAGCCGTCATCCCCGTCCCCGACCGAGCACCGAAGGTCGGTGCAGCCCATTCAGAGGCTGACTGTGAATACTTCTCCACCTGCCGTCATTCCCGTGTGCGCGGGAATCCAGTGTGGAGGAGCATTCATAGTCGGTTTCTCAGCGCGCACGCAGGCGGCGGCCCGCCTCGTCGTGGCGCGGTAGCTACTCGACGCCGAGCGTGCGGACCGTAAAGCTCGGCAGCCCCTGCGACGCGACGACGATGCGGCCCGCCTCGGGTGCCTGCCCCGTCAGCGGTACGACCTCGATGCGGTCCACGCACAGCGGCGCGTCCGGCGGCGGCAGGCCGGGCACCGTCGGCGGTCGGACGAGCAGCACGGTGCAGGCGGCGGGCCGGTTGCCGTCGGCGGGCCGGTTGCCGTCGGCGGGGCGGTTGCCGTCGGCGGGGCGGTTGCCCGAGCCCTCGTTGTCCGACACCGCGATCCAGCGGCCGCCCGAGCGGACCATGTGGACCGAGCCCGTCTCGCCGCTGCCCTCGCCCGCGCTCTGCGTCGCGACGATGGCGGTCCCCCGGTTGAGCGGGATGACGACCTCGGGCAGCTCGAACAGCACCTGCCCGGCCAGGAGGTAGCGCAACCGCACGCGCGTCACGCCGGCCGCCGGGCCGAACGAGAACTCGAACCGCGTCTTGCCCGGCGCGACGCCCGTCGCGAACATGGACGCGATCTCCGCGCCCGCGGCCGACTCGACGCGCGCGCCGAAGCGGCTGCCCGGTGCCAGCGCGACCGGCACGATGGCGACGTCCACCTGCTGGCGTGGGCCCGGCACGGCGAAGCCGCCCTCGCCGCTCGCGGGCAGCCCCGACACGACGAGCGCCGTGCCGCTCGCGCGCAGCGTCGCCCCGCCGACGGCGTCCAGCGTGACGCCGCCGAAGACGACGGGGCCGTCCGTGGTGCCGTCGCACGAGGCGAGCGGCAGCGCGGCGAGGCAGAAGAGCAGGGTCGTGGACAGGCGCGACATCAAGGAGAGGGCTGGTGGTCGGGGCTCAGGCTACGGCGCGTGCGGCGTCCGTGCCAGTCCATTCCCGCCGCATCACCGGGCCTCGGCCACGGCCGCCACAGCGGCCGCCGGATCAGCACGGGCGCTCGGGGCGTACCGCACGCTCCCCGCCGCCCCCCGACCGTCGATGAAGAGCCTCTGGTCGAGCCTGCTCAACCGCGACGCCTCGGACCCCGAGGACACGCTCCTCTCGGCGATCCCGCTCTTCGAGGACCTCACGCCGCGCGAGATCGACGCCGTCCAGCGGCTGCTGCACCGCCGCGACTACGTCGCCGGCGAGTCCGTCTTCGTCCAGGGCGAGCCCGGGCTCGGCATGTACATCATCTCGCGCGGCGTCGTCTCGATCCAGAGCGAGCCCTCGGGCCGCGAGCTCGTCGAGCTCCGCGACGGCGACTTCTTCGGCGAGATCGCGCTGCTCAACGAGGTCATCCGGACGGCGACCGCGCGCGCCAAGACCGACTGCACGCTGCTGAGCCTCTTCCAGCCGGACCTGCTCGGCCTGCTCGAGCGCAGCCCGCGCCTCGGCGTGAAGGTGCTGCTCTCGCTCGCGCGCCTCGTCGGGATGCGGCTCGTGCAGGTCAGCGCCGAGTCCGAGGGCTACGCCAGCGACTGCCTCGGCCTCCAGGCCGAGCTCGACCGGGTGAACACCGAGACGGCGGACATCGCCACGGCGGACGTCGCCACGGCGGACGTCGCCACGGCGGGCAGCGCGGCCGGCGCGCCGGCCGGCCCCACGCCCGAGGCGGCGGCATGACGAACGACGCTGCACGGCCGCCCGGCCGGCTCGGGCCGCTCAGCATCTCGGTCGCCATCGGGAGCGTCGCGCTCGCGGTCGGGGTCGTCCGTGCCGCGCCGGACCTCGTCGCGCTCGTCGTGCTCGGCGCGACGCTGGCCTACCTGCTCGTCCCGCTCGTCGACCGCCTCGAGCGCGCGGGGCTGGGGCGGACGGCCGGGACGGCGCTCGTGCTGCTCGCGCTCGCGCTCGTGACCGCCGTCGCGGTCTACACCGGCGCGCCGGTCATCGCCGACCAGGCGGCCCAGATCCGCGGCCGGTGGGAGAGCGGCGAGCTGCTCGGGCTGCTGCGCCGCGCCGAGGTCGCCATCGCCAGCCACGTCCGCGGCACCCGGGCGGACGACATCGGCCTCACGTCGGCCGCGCGCGCGTGGTTCGAGACCGACAGCGGCCCGCTCGTCGGCTACCTCCCGACGGTCCTCAACGCCGCTTCGAACGCCATCGTCGTCCCGTTCGTGCTGTTCACGCTCCTCCGCGACGGGCCCGTGCTGCGGCGGCGGCTGCTCGCCGTCGTCCCGAACCGCTACTTCGAGTTCGGCATGAACGTGCTCTACAAGGCCGACGCGCATCTCGGCGGCTACCTCCGCGGGCAGGCCGTGATCGCGGTCCTCGTCGGCCTCTCGACGGCGCTCGCGCTCGGCGTGCTCGGCGTGGACTACTACCTCGTGCTCGGGCTCATCACGGGCGCGGCCAACCTCGTGCCGTACGTCGGCTTCGCGGTGTCGGCCGCGCTCGCGCTCGCCGTGTCGGTCCTGACCACGGGCGACTTCAGCCAGGCCGCCGGCGTGATCGCGGTCTTCGCCGTGCTCCAGACCGTCGAGAACGTCGTCTTCCAGCCGTGGATCACGGGCCGGACGGTCTCGATGGACCCCGCGCTCGTGCTGCTCGCGATCCTCGTCGGCGGGCGCGTCGGCGGCGTGCTCGGGATGGCGCTCGGCGTGCCGGCCGCGGCGATCCTCAAAGTCGTCGCCGTGGAAACGGTGACTGGCCTCCGGCGATACCACCTCTGATCCGACCGACCGCTCGATGTCTGCCCAGTCTCCCGACCCCGCCCGACTCGTCGCCCGCTTCTGGGGCGTCCGCGGGTCGATCCCGACGCCCGAGCCCGGCATGCTCGGCGTCGGCGGCAACACGTCGTGCGTCGAGGTCCGCGCGCCCGACGGGACCGTGCTCGTGCTCGACGCCGGGACCGGCATCCGCGCGCTGGGCTACGCGCTCGCGGCCGAGGCCGCCGGCGCGCCGATGACGATCCACGTCGTGCTGTCGCACTTCCACTGGGACCACCTCCAGGGCCTGCCGTTCTTCGCGCCGCTGTTCTCGCCGTCTCACGACATCCGCTTCTACGCCGTCACCGACGACGGCCGGCTGGACCGGCTGCTGCACGGGCAGATGTGCTTTCCCTACTTCCCGGTCCCGTTCGGCGACCTCGCCGCGTCCACGCAGACGGTCTCGCTGCGCGAGGGCGAGGCGTTCGAGGTCGGCCCGATGACCGTCCGCCCGTTCCCGGTCAACCACCCGCAGGGCGCGCACGGCTTTCGGATCGAGTGCGGCGGCGCGACGCTGGTCTACGCGACGGACTACGAGCACGGCGTCGCCGCGTTCGACGCCGGCCTGCGCGAGGCCGTCCGCGGCGCGGACGTGCTGATCTCGGACGCGCAGTACACGCCGGACGAGTACCGCCTCCGCGCCGGCTGGGGCCACACGACGTGGGAGCGCGCCGCCGAACTCGCCCGCGACGCGGACGTCGGCCGGCTCTACCTCTTCCACCACGACCCCGCCCACGACGACGCCGCGCTCGGCCGCATCTGCGACTGCGCCCGCGAGGTGTTCCCCGAGTCGCACCTCGCTTGCGAGGGTGAGGAGGTGCGGCTCTGAATGCGGAGAATGCGGTTTGAAGTTTGGAGTTTGAGGGTCTGAACCCCAAACGCCATACCCCAAACCGCATTCTCTGGCGTCAGCGCCTCCTACCCCCGCGCAGGGCGCTGGAGGCGCAGCGTCTGGCCGGCGCGGACGTTGCCGTCGCGGAGGCCGTTCCACTGCTGGAGGTCGCGGACGGAGACGCCGGCGCGCTGCGCGATCCGGGTCAGGTTGTCGCCCGAGCGGACCGTGTAGCTCCTCGGCGCGGCCGGGGCGGCGGCGGGTGCCGCGGCGCGGCGGCTGCGCGCGGGCGCGGCGTCGGCCGAGATGATGAGCCGGCGGCCGGCGAAGAGGCGGTCGCCGTCGACGTTGTTCCAGTCGCGGAGCTGCTGCACGCTCACGCCGTACTGGCGCGCGATGCTGGACAGGTGCTCGCCACGGGCGACCGTGTGGCTCGTCGGGCGGCGCTCGGCGCGCTCCGGCGCGGCGCGGTCCGACACGACGCGGACAGGCACGCGGGCCTCACGCGCGGCGCGTGCCGCGGCGACCTGCGGCCGCGCCTCCTCCACCACCGGCTGGGGAGCCGGCCGGGCGAGAGCCGACACGTCGGGGCCGAGCAGGCCGGCCGAGGCGACGGGCGTCGCCGGGCGCGACGGGCGCGGGGCGGGGGTCTCGGTGCGCGGCGTCTCGG
>JAYWIE010000391.1:0-2697 GCA_043789155.1 Rubricoccaceae bacterium
CCCTTCCCTTTTATCGACGTCGGGGTCGAAACCCGGACGTTGTAAAAACTCCGAGACCCGTTTCCAGGCCGCAGGAGGCGATATCGCGCGTCTGCCAAAGGGCCAAAGTCCAGCTCAGGATGACATGATGAGGCGCATACAGCGTCCTGATTTCTGCGCTAGAGCCTACCGCAGCGGGGTCCGCGGGCGGCCGTCGTCGACGACCTCGGCGTCCTCGATGCCCGGTTCGGGCGGCCTGCCGAGCGACGGCGCACCGAACGGCGTCGCGTCGAGCGGCGTCCCGGGCGTCGCGACGCGAATCGTACCGCTCGCGATGCCGCGCTCGAAGCGGCGCACGAGCGCGCGGCGGGCGAGCGCGCGCGTCGGCGGGAAGAGGCCGAGCAGGCCCGCGGCGTCCGTGAGGACGCCCGGCGCGACGAGCAGCGCGGCCGCGAGCAGCACCACGAGGCCGTCGACGAGCTCGGGGCCGGGCAGCGCGCCCGCGGCGAGCCGCGCCTGCACGCGCCGCCACGCCGCGACGCCCTCGCGCCGCGCGAGCCACACCCCGAGCACGGCCGACCCGACGACGAGCGCGAGCGTCGCCCCGAACCCGATCCGCTCGCCGATGGTAACGAGCAGCCACACCTCGGCGACGGGGACCAGCAGGACCAGCAGCAGCAACCGACCCATGGCGCGACGCGAGCAGATGAACCCGTGCTACGGCCGAGGCGCGGCGGGGCTTCGCGCGGCCGCCGTCTTTCTCCTCTTCATCGCCGGGCCCGTCGCGGCGCAGGCCAGCGCGGCGGATGCGGCCGGGCTCGCCGCGGCGCGCGGCGCGGCCGAGCGGGCCCACCTGTGGCGCGTCGGCGCGTGGGGCGCGGCGAGCGTCGCCGCCGGGACGGTCCTGCTCGTGTCGTCGGGCGGCCGCGACGGGCGGCGCGCGTTCAGCGTGCAGTCGCTCGCGTGGGGGGCCGTCAACACGGGCATCGCGGCCGTCGGGCTGCTCCGCGCTGCGCCGGACTCGGCGCTCGCGCTCGGCGGCGCGCTCCGGGCCGAGGCGCACCTCGCGGACATCCTCTGGCTCAACCTCGGCCTCGACGCCGGCTACGTCGCCGTCGGGGCGACGCTCTGGATCGTCGCCGCGCGCGGCGTGCCGAACCCGGAGGCGTGGCGCGGGCACGGGCGGGCCGTCGTGCTGCAGGGGGCCGTCCTGTTGGCGCTCGACGCGCTCGTGCTGGCCGGCTCCTCGGGCCGCTTCGAGGCGCTCACGCGGCTCGCCGAGGGCGTCGCGCTCGTCCCGGCCGCGCGCGGGGCCGCGCTCGTCGTCGGGCTGTGAGGTGACGGCGGACGGCGTCCGGGCGGACGGCGTCCGGGCGGACGGCGTCGCGGTGGCAGGAAGACGCCCCAGCGGGGCGTCTCTACGGGTGGCGGGACGCCTCATTCCTGCGGGCCGCGAACCCCTGCACCGGCGGGGCGGTCCCGTACCTTTTCGCCCTGCCCGCCCCGACCTGATGTCCCACCGCCTGCTCGCGGCCTGCCTCTGTCTCGCCGCGCTGTCCTCGGCGTCCGCGCAGACGGCGCACGCCGTCGTGATGAACCTCGCCGCCCATCCCGACGACGAGGACGGCCTGACGCTCGCCTACGCCCGCGGCCACGACCACGACGCGGCCGTGTCGGTCGTCTACACGCGCGGCGAGGGCGGGCAGAACGAGACCGGGCCCGACCTCTACGAGCGCCTGGGGGCCATCCGGACCGGCGAGACCGAGGCCGCCGCCCGCGTGCTCGGCACGCACGTGCTGTTCCTCAACTTCTACGACTTCGGCTTCTCGAAGCACGCCGCGGAGGCCTTCGGCGAGTGGAGCCGCCCGCGGTCGGGCTTCTGGGACACCGCCGCCCCGACGCTCTCGCCCGAGGCGGGCCGCGACCGCGTCACGGCGGCCATCGTCGAGCAGGTCCGCCGCTACCGGCCGGCCGTGATGTTCACCAACCACGACACGCTGACGGCCTGGCCGGACGCGCAGCACGGCCAGCACCAGGCCGTCGGCATCTCGGCCGTGGCCGCCTTCCGGCTCGCGGCCGACCCGGCGTACCACCCCGAGCAGCTCGCGCTGCCGGGCGTGGCGCTGTGGCAGCCGAGCCGCCTCTTCGTGCGGCAGCGCGCCCGGACGCCCCGGACGGCCGCGGCCGTGCCCGTCGGCGACCGGTGCGACGCGACGGCCGTGCGGCCCGCCGAACCGTGCGCGGACCGCGCCGTCGCCGCGGCCGCCCTGCACGAGTCGCAGGGCTTCGCGACGTTCGCGCCGCAGTTCCGGGCCGACACGACGTACTTCGAGCTCTACGCCTCGGCCCCCGGCGCGCCGCCGCTCCCGCCGCGCGCGACGGGCCTGCTCGCCGGCCTCGACGCCGCGCCCGCACCCACGCTTCCGCTCACAGCGCGCATCGACCTCGGCGACGTCCTGCCGCTCGCGGGCCTCACGGCCGAGCCTGCGGAGGCCATCGCCGGCGAGCGGGTCCGCCTCGCGTGGACGCCCCGGCCGGGCACGCTGCACCTGCCGCCCGGCGTCGCCGGCGGAGCCGAGCAGACTCTGGATCTCGCAGCCGGCCGCGGCTCGTTCGCCGTCCCGGCTGCGGCGCGCCCGACCGCCCCGCGCTTCGTGAGGATGTACGACCGGACCGAGAGCACGCCGCCGCTCACGTACACCGTCACCGACGCCTCGG
>JAYWIE010000392.1:0-2693 GCA_043789155.1 Rubricoccaceae bacterium
CGCAGCCACAGCCGGAGCGCGACGAGGACCTGGTCGTTGCGGCTGCGGCCGGCGTGGATCTTCTTGCCGGTCTCGCCGAGGCGCTCGGTCAGGACGCGCTCGATGACCGTGTGGCAGTCCTCGTCGGTCGTCGTGACCGCGAGCCGGCCGGCGAGCGCGTCCTGCCGGACGTCGTCGAGGACGGCGGCGATCGCGGCGTCCTCGGCGGGCGTGAGCAGGCCGATCTGCGCGAGCGCCGCGGCGTGGGCGCGCGTCCCGAGCGCGTCGTAGGGCAGCAGGCGCGTGTCCCACAGCGCGTCGTCGCCGACGGTGAAGCGGGTCACCCAGGCCTCGGCCGCGGTGCCCTTCTGCCAGATCGCGCGCGGCGCGCCGGGCGGTGTGGTCGTGTCGTCGGTCATGCGAAGTAGGCGGTGGCGATGGCGGCGTAGACGTCGACGGCCCGCTCGACCTCGGCCGCCTCGACGTGCTCGTCGGGCGTGTGGGACAGCTCGGAGCGGCCCGGCCCGAGCTTGACCGCGGGGACGTCGGTGAGGAAGACCCAGTCCGACGCCGTCGGCGAGCCGAAGGGCGTGTCGTCCAGCCCGAGCCCGCGCAGCGCGGCCCGTGTGGCCTGCGCGATGCGCGCGTCCGAAGCGGTCGCGCAGGGCACGAGGCGCTCGGAGTAGACGGCGACGTCGCTCTCGAGCGCGTCCGACAGCACGGCCGTCAACTCGGGGTGCGTGTAGGCGGGCGTCGAGCGGACGTCCAGGGTGACGGTGCAGGTGTCGGGCACGACGTTTTTGGCGCTCCCGCCGGCGATGACCGTCGCGGTGACGGTCGGCGATCCGAGCAGGGCGTCGGCCCGCTCGAACGCGAAGGCGTCGATGCGGAGCAGGTCCCGAGCGGCGACCGTGAGCGCGTTCTGTCCGAGGTGCGCGCGCGCGGCGTGGGCCGTCCGCCCACGCGCCGTCGCCGTCAGGATGAGCAGGCCCTTCTGCGCGAGGCACGGGCGCAACTCGGTCGGCTCGCCGATGATCGCTGCGGCGACGGGCGGCAGCGTCGGCCGGAGCGCCTCGAGGCCGTTGTACGGCCCGCCGGTCTCCTCGCACGCCGTCAGGGCGACCATCAGGCGTCCGCCTGGGGGCCGGAAGCCGCCGCGGTGGAGGTCGAGGAGCGCCTGCACCATCGCCGCGCCCGAGGCCTTCGCGTCGACGGCCCCGCGCCCGTAGATCCGGCCGTCGACGGTCGTCGGCACGAACGGGCCGTGCGGGTGCGCAGAGGAGGGCGGGACGACGTCGAGGTGGGACGCGAGCAGCAGCAGGTCGGGCCCGTCTCCGAGCGACATCCAGACGTTGTCCTCGTGGCGGCCGACGCCGAGCCCGGCCGCGCGCGCGTGCGCCTCGACGTAGTCGGCAATGGCGCGCTCGTGCGTGCTGAGCGACGGAAAGCGGACGAGCGCGTCGTGGAGGGCGAGAACGGGGCTCATGCGGTCAGTGCGGTGCCCGCGGCGGTGCCGACGGCGGCGGCGTCGGAGAGGGCGGCGGGCGCGCAGATGCGGACGCTGCCGACGCCCCGCGCGAGCGCGGCAAAGCCGGTCTCGAGCTTGGGCCGCATCCCGTCGGCGATCCAGCCCTCGCCGACGCCGCGTGCGGCCGCTGCGGCGTCGAGCGTGTCGAGGCGGGTCGTGGGGTCCGAGAGGTCGCGGAAGACGCCGCCTGCCTGGGCGACGAACAGCAGACGGGCGGCCGAGAGCGTAGCCGCGACTTCGAGCGCGACGGTGTCCGCGTTGACGTTGAACAGGCCACCTTGCGCATCGGTCGAGACGGGTGAGACGACGGGCACGACGCCCGCGCCGAGGAGGGCGAGCAGCAACCCGGTCTCGACGCGCACGACGTCGCCGACGTGCCCGAAGTCGACCGTCTCGCCATCGACGTCGCGCGGCGGCCGTTTCGTCACGACGACGGTCGGGCCGTCGGCCCCGCTGATGCCCGCCGCGGACAGGCCGTGGGCGACGGCCGAGGCGACGAGGCGCGCGTTGATCTCGCCGCGCAGCGCCCACAGCGCGACGCGCAGATCGAGGTCGGTCGTGACGCGCCGGCCCGCGACGAAGCGCGGCGTGTGGCCGAGGCGCGCGGCGATCTCGGTGAGCTGCGGCCCACCGCCGTGGACGACCACGACCGGCCCGGGCATGTGGGCGATGCCCGCCCAGACGTCCGCGACGGCCGAGGCGTCCGAGAGGATCGCCCCGCCGAGCTTGACGACGGTGAGGGGATGCGGGACAGCGGATACGGGATACTGGATACGGAATGGGGGATGGGGGAGATCGGTCATCGTCGTTTTTAGGGTGGCAATCATGCCGAACAACAAAAGCCAGCCACGTCATCCTGAGCGGAGAGAGTCGCAGGCGAGCGACGTCGAAGGATCTCCGCCGCGCGCAGCGTTCCTGCTGCGCGCTGATCCTAATTGCTGTGCTCGGTAGAGATGGGCTGCGCCTTCGCTTCGCGGTCTTCGGTACGCTCAGGATGACGTTGTATCGAGGATTCAACTTTACGATACAGCGCGACCTTGTTGACGTGAGGCGGGCCCGACGTCATCCTGAGCGGAGGCCCGACGGGCCGCAGTCGAAGGATCTCTGACGAGTGGGGCGCGGTGCTCGTCAGAGATCCTTCGACTCGCTGCGCTCGCTCAGGATGACAGCCTCAGGTCGGCCGCGT
>JAYWIE010000393.1:0-9521 GCA_043789155.1 Rubricoccaceae bacterium
GTCGTGCTCGAGGAGTGGCGGCTCGGGCAAGGCGCGCAGGAGCGCATGAACCGCGTCCAGTTCCCGGTCCAGTACGCCGGCTCGCGCTACGCCGAGCGCCTGCCGATCGGCCTGCCGGACGTCATCCGGACCGCCTCGCCCGAGACCATCCGCGCCTTCTACCGCGACTGGTACCGCCCGGACCTCATGGCCGTCGTCGTCGTGGGCGACGTCGACGCGGCCGCCGTCGAGGCGATGATCCGGACGCGCTTCGACGGCTTCCAGCCGCACGCCGCCGCCCCGCGCCGTGAGCTCTACCCGGTCCCGTTCCACGACGACACCCGCGTGGTCGTCGCGACCGACGCCGAGACGCCGTACACGCTCGTCCGGCTGTCGTTCAAGCAGCCGCCGGCGCACGAGCGGACCGCAGGGGACGTCCGCGCCCGCCTCGTCGAGAGCCTCTTCTTCGGCGTCCTCGCGAGCCGCCTCGGCGAGATCCCGCAGCAGCCCGGCGCGCCGTTCGCGGCCGCGTTCGCCGGCGCGGGCGGCGGCCTCCGCACGCTCGGCGAGGCGTCCGTCGTCGCCGTCGCCAACGAGGCGCAGATCGCCGACGCCGTGCGCGTGCTCGCGACCGAGGCCGAGCGCGCCCGCCGCTACGGCGTGAGCGAGACCGAGCTCGAGCGCCAGAAGGCCGGGACGCTGAGCGGCCTCCGCTCGGCCGCGGCCGAGCGCGACAACCAGCCCTCGCGCGGCCTCGCCGACCGCTACGTCCGGGCGTTCCTCGAGGACGAGCCCGCGCTCGCGCCCGACGCCGCGCTCGCGCTCGGCGAGGCGCTCCTCCCGACCGTCACGCTCGCCGAGGTCAACGCCGTCGCCGGCGAGGTCGTCTCGGAGAGCAACCGCGTCGTGAGCGTCTCGGCCCCGCTCAAGCCCGGCCTCGCCGTGCCGGACGAGGCGCAGATCCGCGCGGTCCTCGCGGCCGTCCAGACGGCCGAGATCGCGCCCTACGACGACGCCGTCGCCGAGGGCCCGCTCGTCGCCGCGCCGCCCACAGCCGGCCGCATCACGGCCGAGACGGCCGACGCCGCGCTCGGCACGACCACGTGGACGCTCTCCAACGGCGCGACCGTCGTCCTCAAGCCGACCGCCTTCAAGGCCGACGAGGTCTGGCTCCAGGCGACGAGCCCCGGCGGCACGTCGCTCCTCTCGGACGCCGACCTGTACGTCGCCGGGACGGCCGCCGGGGCCGTCGCGCAGTCCGGCGTCGGGGCCTTCGACGAGGTCGCGCTCGGCAAGAAGCTCGCCGGCCAGATCGTGTCGCTCCAGCCCGTCATCTCGGACGCCACCGAGGGCTTCGCCGGCCGCGCCGCCCCGGCCGACCTCGAGACGCTCTTCCAGCTCGTCTACCTCTACGCGACGGCCCCGCGCCGCGACCCGGCCGCCTTCCAGGCGGGCCTGGACCAGACGCGCACGTTCCTCGCCAACCAGGCCGCCGACCCCTCGGCCGCCTTCCAGGACACGCTCGGCGTCACGCTCTCGAGCTACAACCCGCGCGAGCGGACGCTCTCGCAGTTTCTCGCCGGCCTCGGCCAGGCCGACCTCGACCGCTCGCTCGCTTTCTACCAGGACCGCTTCGCGGACGCCTCGGACTTCACGTTCGTCCTCGTCGGCGCGTTCACGCCCGAGGCCGTCCGCCCGCTCGTCGAGACCTACGTCGCCAGCCTCCCGGCGACCGGCCGCGACGAGGAGGCCCGCGACATCCTCGTCACGCCGCCGCCGGGCGTCGTCGAGAAGACGGTCCGGGCCGGCACCGCCCCGCAGGCGCAGGTCGCCCTCGTCTTCCACGGCCCGATGCCGGACGCCGACAGCCGCGCCGCCCGCGTCCGCTTCCAGGCCATGGCCGACGTGCTCTCGAAGATGCTCCGCGAGGAGCTGCGCGAGGACCGCGGCGGCGTCTACGGCGTCAGCGTCCGCCCGGCGATCACGCGCGAGCCGGCGGGCCAGGTCCAGCTCCGCATCGACTTCGGGGCCGACCCGGCGCGCGTGGACGAGCTCGTCGCGGCCGTGTTCGAGCGCGTCCAGGCGCTCAAGGACGGGCAGGCGTCGCCGGCGCACCTCGCGGCGTACCAGGAGCAGCAGCGCCGCGCGCGCGAGACGAACGTCCAGGAGAACCGCTTCTGGCTGAACGTGCTCACCGAGGCCGCCCGCCGCGACGAGCCCGCCGCGACGTTCCTCACGGACTCGGACCTCGCGGCTGCGCTCACCCAGGCCGACATCGCGGCCGAGGCGCGGCAGTTTCTCGACACGGGTCGGTACGTCCGCGTGACGCGCCTGCCGGTGGCGGAGTAGCCGGACCGGGTGGTGGGCGTAGGGGCACAGCAGGCTGTGGCCCTGCCGAGCGCGGCGCATGGTGCCGGGCTGTCGCGATCTTGCCGCCCCCCCACCGCCCGCCGCCCGTGTCCGATTCCCCGCTCGAGGCCCGCCCGCTCGTGCTCCGCGCGTCGGGCCTCGTCAAGCGCTACCGCCGCCGCACCGTCGTCGACGGCGTGTCGCTGCACGTCGAGCAGGGCGCGTGCGTCGGGCTGCTCGGGCCCAACGGGGCCGGCAAGACGACGACGTTCCACATGGTCGTCGGGATGGTGCGGCCGGACCGCGGCGACGTCTTCCTCGGCCACGCCGGCGAGGAGCCGACGCGCATCACGCGCATGCCGATGTTCCAGCGCGCGCGCCGCGGCGTGGGCTACCTCGCGCAGGAGGCGTCCGTGTTCGCGTCGATGACGGTCGAGGACAACCTCCGCGCCGTGCTCGACTTCCAGAAGATGACGGCCGCCGACCGCGACCTGCGCGTGGACGAGCTCGTCGCCGAGTTCGGGCTCGAGACCGTCCGCCGCTCGAAGGGCCACCAGCTCTCGGGCGGCGAGCGCCGGCGGACCGAGATCGCGCGCGCGCTCGCCACGCGCCCCGGCTTCATCCTGCTCGACGAGCCCTTCGCGGGCGTCGACCCGATCGCCGTCGAGGACATCATGGCCGTCGTCGCGCGGCTCAAGAAGCGCGGCATCGGCGTGCTCATCACGGACCACAACGTCCACGAGACGCTGGCCATCACGGACCGCGCGTACCTCCTCTACGACGGCAAGATCTTTACGGCCGGCACGGCCGAGGAGCTCGCCGACAACGAGGAGGTCCGCAAGCGCTACCTCGGCGAGAGCTTCAAGTTGGAGCGTTACGCGGGGTAGGGCGGGCCCGCCGCGCCGGTGGCCACACCGCGATGACGCCGGGCGGGCGGGCACCGGGCGGGCGCATGGTGGACACGCCTGGGCGGCGCATGGCGAAAACGTCGGGTGGGCGTAGGGCCACAGCATGCTGTGGCCCTACCGAGCGTGTCCGCCCGAACCGACGGTCGGTGCCGGTCCCCGAGTGCCCGTCCGGACCGCCGCCGACGCGCTCCACCCCGAATCCCCCGAGGCGACGGCCGCGCCTCGGTAGCTTGGCCGCAACCCGCCCCGACGTCATGCCCGCCCCCCGCACCGCCGCCGCCGTCCGCCAGGACTTCCTCGACTTCTTCCGCGAGAAGGGCCACACCGTCGTGCCCTCGGCCCCGCTCGTGCCCGAGGACGACCCGACGCTGCTGTTCATCAACGCGGGCATGAACCCGTTCAAGGACGTCTTCCTCGGGACCGGCACGCGCCCGTTCGTGCGCGCGGCCGACACGCAGAAGTGCCTGCGCGTGTCCGGCAAGCACAACGACCTCGACGAGGTCGGCCTCGACACGTACCACCACACGTTCTTCGAGATGCTCGGCAACTGGTCCTTCGGGGACTACTTCAAGGCCGAGGCGATCCGCTGGGCGTGGGAGCTGCTCGTGACCCGCTGGGGCCTGGACCCGGCGCGCCTCTACGCCACCGTCCACGCCGGCGACGAGGCGCTCGGGCTCGGGCCGGACGACGAGGCGGCCGCCCTCTGGACGTCCGAGACGGCCATCTCGCCCGAGAACATCCTCTACCAGTCCTCGAAGGACAACTTCTGGATGATGGGCGACACCGGCCCGTGCGGCCCGTGCACCGAGATCCACGTCGACCTGCGCGACGAGCACGAGCGCGCCATCGTGCCCGGCTCGGCGCTCGTCAACAAGGACGACCCGCGCGTGATGGAGATCTGGAACCTCGTCTTCATCCAGTACAACGCGAGGAAGGGGGATGCGGGATCTGGGATGGGGGATGGGCAGACGATCCTCGAGCCGCTCGCGAGCAAGCACGTCGACACCGGGATGGGCTTCGAGCGCGTCTGCGCCGTGCTCCAGGGCAAGGGCTCGAACTACGACACGGACCTCTTCGCGCCGATCCTCGCCGCCGTCGCCCGCGCCGCCGGCCTCGAGGGCCGCGGCGCGCTCCCGGCCTACGACGCGCTCGACGAGACCGACCCGGCCGGCAAGACGACGCGCGTCGCGATGCGCGTCGTCGCGGACCACGTCCGCACGCTCGTCTTCGCCATCGCCGACGGGGCCGCGCCGTCCAACACGGGCCGCGGCTACGTCATCCGCCGCATCCTGCGCCGCGCCGTCCGTTACGGCTACCAGGGCCTCGGGCTGCGCGCGCCGTTCCTGCACGCGCTCGTCCCGGCGGTCGTAGGCGAGATGGGCGACGCCTTCCCCGAGATCGTCGGCGCGAAGGACGCCATCGCGCGGACGATCCGGGGCGAGGAGGAGGCCTTCCTCAAAACCCTCGGCAGAGGAATCATAATGTTCGAGGAGGCCGCAAGAGATGTAGAAGTCAATACGTCCGATAACGAGTGGGCCAAATTTTCAAATGGAGATAAGCATAACGTAACTGATTTTGAGGCGAAGTATATTCTTCAGAGCGGAGATTCGGATGCGATGGGTCAGGAGATGAGCGATTATCTCCGCGTGTCGTCGAGTGGGACGGTCCCCGGCGAGGTCGTCTTCCTGCTCCACGACACTTACGGCTTCCCGTCGGACCTCACGGCCGTCATGGCCCGCGAGCGCGGCCTGAGCGTCGACGAGGCGCGCTTCGAGGCGCTCATGGCCGAGCAGCGCGACCGCGCCCGCGCCGCCGCCGGCTTCGCCGTCGACTACAACGCGACCGGGGCCGCGTGGACCTCCGGCGGCTCGGGCGCGGACGACCGCCCGACCGGCTTCACCGGCTACGACGCGCTCGTAGAATCGGACGCCCGCGTCGTCCGCTCGCGCGGCGACGAGGCCCGCTACGAGATCGTCCTCGACAAGACGCCGTTCTACGCCGAGTCCGGCGGGCAGGTCGGCGACACCGGCACGCTCACCGTCGGCGGCGAGACCGTCCGCGTGCTCGACACCGTCTAGGGCGACGGCGGCCAGACCGTCCACGTCGTCGACCGGCTGCCAGCCGACACGGCGGGGGCCGTCACGGCGCGCGTCGATGCGGGCCGGCGGCGGCGGATCGTCCGCCACCACACCGCGACGCACCTGCTCCAGGCGGCCCTCCGGGACCTGCTCGGCGACGGCATCCAGCAGCGCGGCTCGCGCGTCGAGCCGGACCGGCTGCGGTTCGACTTCGCCAGCCCCGAGCGCGTGACGCCGGAGCAGCAGCGTGCGGTCGAGGCGCGCGTCAACGCGCTCGTGCTCGCCAACCTGCCGGTCGTGATCGACCGCGACGTCCCGATCACCGAGGCGCGCGCGCGCGGCGCGATGGCGCTCTTCGGCGAGAAGTACGGCGACGCCGTGCGCGTCGTGTCGATTCGGCCGCTCGTGGACGACGCGGGCGAGCCGCTGCCGACGTCGGTGGAGCTGTGCGGCGGCACGCACGCCGCGCGCACGGGCGAGGTCGGGCTGTTCCGGATCGTGAGCGAGGGCTCCGTCTCGTCCGGCGTGCGCCGCGTCGAGGCCGTCGCCGGCGAGGCGGCGCTCGCGTGGCTCGCGGGCCAGACGGCCGAGCTCGACGCCGCGCGCGGCCTCTTCAAAGGGCTGGCGGACGGCCTCGCGCCGGCCATCGCCGCCGTCCAGGACGAGAACCGGGCGCTCGCGCGCGACCTCGCCGCGCTCCGCGCGGCGCAGGCCGCGGCCGGCCTCGACGCCACGCTCGACGCCGCCCAGGACGTCGACGGCCTCCGGGTCGTCGTCGCGCGCATGGACGGCACGCCGGCGGACACGCTCCGCGACCTCGCCGAGCAGGCCCGGCAGCGCCTGGGCGACGCGCCCGGCGTCGCCGTCTTCGCGTCCGCCGACGGCGACAAGGTCGCCCTCGCCGCCTCGGCCACGGACGCCGCGGTCGCGATGGGCGTTCAGGCCGGACGGCTCGTCGGGGCGCTCGCCAAGCGCGTCGGCGGCGGCGGCGGCGGCCGCCCGGCGCTCGCCACCGCCGGCGGCAAGGACGTCGCGGCCCTCGACGCGGCCCTGGACGCCGTCGCGGACGAGGTCCGCGCCCTCCGCGCCTGACGCCGCCCTGTCCTCTCGCCGCGTCCGCTTCGCTGCGGACGGTAGTGCCCCGAGCGCGTCCGCCCGAGCGCGTCCGCCCCCCTCACTCCTTGTCATCCCGGGCCCCGACCCGGGATCTGCCTTTCGTGACTCCACGCGTCTACTTCGTCTACCTGCTCTCAAACGAGCGCCGGACGGTCCTGTACACGGGCGTGACGAGCAACCTGGCGCAGCGGATCGCCCAGCACCGTACAGGTTCGACCGGCGCATTCACGACGCGCTACCGCACGACCGATCTGATGTGGTTCGAGGCGCACCCGGATGTAGCAGACGCGATCGCGCGCGAGAAGACGCTCAAACGGTGGCAGCGGGCGTGGAAGTGGGATCTGGTTCGCACCGTCAATCCCGACCTGCGCGATCTGTCGCCCGAGCTGATCCACGTGCGGTAGGTAGGCCGAAAAGGCAGATCCCGGGTCGGGGCCCGGGATGACAAGATAGGAGGGGGAGGCAGATTGGAGCGCGACGCCTCGGCCGCGACGCCTCGGCCGCGACGCCTCGGCCGCGACGCTCCGGGTGCCCTGACACAACCGGGACGCCTCAGGCGCGTCGCCTCGGCTGTGGCACCTCGGATGTGGTGCCTCGGCTGCAATGTCTCGGCTGCAATGCCTCGGCCGTGCTGCCCCGGTCGGAGTGCCGCGGTCGTGACGTCGCAGTCGGTCCTGTGCAGAGCCGCCCCGGAGGCCGCGCCGGCGTCGTCCTGGGTGGGCACCGCGTTGTGAATCAGGGGCCTGCCCTGCGCCCCGTCACGACGACTTCATTGGGACGCAGCGGCAAACAGGTTTATCCTTCACGCACGTTCCGCGGCCACGCGTCGCACAGCCCTGACCCGCATGACCCGTTTGATCCTCCTGGCCGCCGCCGCGCTCGTCGCATTGCCCGCCTCAGCCCAGAAGCTCCAGCCGCAGAGCCCGCTCGAGCTCGGCGCGGACCCCACCCCGGCGATGGCCGAGAACGGCGCGGCCTTCGCCAGCGGACGCCCGGCGATGCTGGACCGCCTCAACCTCTACGTCTCGCCCGGCACGCCGGAGCAGATGGCCCGCGAGGCCCTCGCGCAGAGCAGCGGCCAGCTCGGCTTCGCCGCGGCCGCCGTGCAGAGCCTCGAGATGACCGCCGCGGTCAAGAGCGACGCCGGCACGGTCGTCCGCTTCCGCCAGACCGTCCAGGGCGTGCCCGTGTGGGGCGCGGAGACGCTCGTCGGGCTCGACCTCCAGAACCGCGCGCAGCTCGTCGCCAACGGCGTCCGCACGGACGTCGCCCTCGCCGACGTCACGCCGTCCATTCTGCCCGCGGCCGCCCGCGCGGCCGCCGTCGCGCACCTCGGCGCGACCGGCGACTTCCGCACCGACCGCACGGAGCTCGTCGTGTGGCCCGCGCTCGACGGCGCGCGCCTCGCCTACGCCGTTCGCCTGGAGGCGACGGCCCCGCTCGGCGACTGGGAGACCGTCGTGGACGCCCGCACCGGCGCGGTCCTCCGCGTCGCGGACCGCAACGTCTACGAGCGCGGCCCCGACGACCCGCGCCCGACGGCGCTGCCGACCAACGAGACGAGCCCGTACTTCATGGCCGACGCGACGGCGCAGATCTTCGACCCCAACCCGCTCACGCGCGCCGGGGCGACCTACACCGGTGGCTACGTGGACGGCAACGACGCCGACACGCCCGAGCTCACCGCTGCCCGGACAGCCGTCACGCTTCGCGACGTGACGTTCAGCGGCGGCGTCTACAACCTCGTCGGGCCGTGGGCCGAGATCCGCGAGATCGAGCTGCCGACGAAGGGCCTCTTCCCGCAGCCGACGCCCGACTGGTCCTTCACGCGCAACGCGGACGGCTTCGAGGCCGCGATGACGTACTGGCACGTCGACAACTACATGCGCTACGTCAACACGACGCTCGGCGTGCCGGCGAAGCCGGACCGTTACACGACCGGCGTCCGCTACGACGCGCACGGCTTCAACGGCGACGACAACTCGCGCTACTCGGGCTCCGGGCAGGACCTCTCGTTCGGCGAGGGCTGCGTGGACGACAATGAGGACGCCGACGTGATCATCCATGAGCTCGGCCACGCGCTCCACGACTTCCTCGGCACGATCTCGAACTCGAACACGGACGGCCTCTCCGAGGGCTTCGGCGACTATGTCGCGGTGAGCTACACGCGCTCGCTGAGCCTGCTGCTGCCGTCGACCGCGTCCTACAACTGGGTCTTCAAGTGGGACGGCCACAACGTCTGCTGGGGCGGCCGCACGTCGGCCTACGCCGGCGTCTACCCCAACGGCGGCGCGCTCCACGGCGTCGGACAGAACTGGGCGACGTCCAACATGCGGATCTGGAACGCCATCGGCCGCGAGCGGGCGGACAAGGCCGTCTTCGAGGGCATCCGCCTCACCAACGGCACGTCGACGCAGCCGCAGGCGGCCCGCGCGGTCATGCAGGCCGCGGCCAACATGGGCTACTCGTACACCGAGCTCAACGCGATGTACACCAACTACGTCCAGCAGGGCTATACCGGCCTCACGGCCCCGACGGCCGGCGAGGCGACGCCCGCGGCGGCTGCGGCCGGCGAGCTGACGGTCGCCTCGCCGAACCCGTTCAACGGGCAGACGGCGTTCGAGCTCGTCGTGGCCGAGCCGCAGCGCGTGCGCGTCGAGGTCCTCGACGTGCTCGGCCGCCAGGTCGCGGTGCTGTTCGACGGGTCCGTCCTCGCAGGCCAGCGCTACCCGTTCTCGCTCAGCGCGGCCGGCCTCGACGCGGGCGTCTACGTGTACCGCGCCGTCGGCGAGCGCTTCCAGGCGAGCCGCCGCGTGACGCTCGTGCAGTAGCGCCTGCCGTCTCATCGACGCCGCGGGGCGGTCGTCCGAGAGGGCGGCCGCCCCGCGCTGCGTCTGGGGGTGCCGGGTGGTGCCGGGGGCACACGACGTGCTCGGGCCGCGGACGCCTCGCCGAGGCGTCCGTGTTCACCGCACCGACGTCCTCGGATGGCGGAGACCGCTCGCCCGTCCCCGCCCCGATTCTACTCGCGCGGGTCCGAAACCGTAACCCTCGCGCGGGTTGATTACCGGGCGCGCAGAGCGGCCGATGC
>JAYWIE010000394.1:0-2692 GCA_043789155.1 Rubricoccaceae bacterium
CTCGACCCGGATCTCGGCCGTCACCGGCGCACCGCTCGCCGAGACGGCGGCGAGCGCGACCGCCGCGCCGTCCTCGGCCGCGACGTCCTTCTGCCACGCGCCGCTCGTCGCCGCGGTCTGCGTGGAGCCGTCGGCGGCGGTGTAGGTGACCGACGAGGCTCCGCTGACGGAGTAGTTGACCGTCGCAGGTGTGGAGGTGCCGGCGTCGCAGGCGGCGAGCGCGAGCAGGGCGGTGGCGAAGAGCAGGGGGCGCATGGCGGGGTCGGGCTGGAAGAGTGGGTGGGACGACCGACCCCCTGTCAAAAGCGTGCCAAGCCGTTCACCAGCCCCGGATGTCGCGCCGGAGGCCGGTTCCGCCGCGGGGGCGTGCACGCCGTGCCCGAACCACTGTGCAGGCTATGCACAACCGGTCCGGGACGGCTCGCCTACTGCTCGCGGCCGCCGCGGCTCGGCGGGCGGCGCGTCTGGATCGTCGTGCGCGTGCTCGACGTCGGGAGCTGGTACTCGGCCGGGACGAGGTCCGAGAGGCGCTCGAAGGCGATGTAGCCGCTGGCCTGGATGCCGTCGGGGTCCGCCGGGTTGCCCTGCGGGTCGATGGCCTGCTGCGGGGCCGTCGAGATCAGGTCCGACTCCTGGAAGGCGTTCGGGGCCGAGCGCGCGCCGCGGAACCACTCGGACCGGAGGTAGGCCGGCACCTCGGGCTCGCCGGCGAACACGACGTTGATGGCGCTGCCGGCGAAGACGACGGTGTAGAAGCCGGCCGTGTCGGGCGCGGTCACGAGGAGGGCCTCCGCGGCGGCGCGGCCGGCGTACTCGGCGAGGCTCTGGCCGTCGGGCGAGAGGCGGCGCTGGCGGAAGGTGAAGCCCTCGGCCGTGGCCGTGCCCGCGCGGAGCGCCCGGAGCAGGTGCCGCAGCGAGCCGCGGTAGGCCATCGCGCGGGCCGTCTGCCAGCGGGCGGCCTCGGCGTCGTCGGCGGGCGTGAGCTCCTCGAAGCGCTCCTCGCCGTCGTAGTTCACCCGCGTCGCGGTCGACGAGTAGGCGCGCAGGTCGTAGACGAGGCGGTAGCCGAGCGCGCGGTTCTCGATCACGAGCGGGGCCGACGCCGAGGCGATGAGCGCGCCGGCGCGGCTGCGGAAGTCCAGCACCTCGGGGTTGACGATGCGCGTGAGGCGGCCGTTCTCGGACTGCCCGATGAGCTCGCGCGTGAACGTCTCGAGGCGGCGGCGGAAGCGCTCGTCGCCGCGGCCCTCGACCACGACCTCGCCGAGCGACGCCTCGGCGAGGCGGAAGGCGAAGGGCCCGGCCTCGCGCAGGCCGCCGGCGACGCGGATGTCCTGCGTGCCGGCGACGTAGCCGACGAGGGACGCCACGAGGCGGTACGCGCCCGGCGCGACGCCGACGAGGCGGAAGCGGCCGGCGTCGTCGGTCTGCGTCCCGCGCGTCGTGCCGGAGAGGTACACGGTGACGCCGGGGATCGGCGCGCCCTCGGTGTCGGCGACGGTCCCGACGAGCGTCGTCTGGGCGTGCGCGGCGGGGAGGGCGGCGAGGAGGGCCGCGGCGGCGAGCAGCGGCCGGGCGGAGCGGAAAGCGGAGCGCATGAGTGGCGTGTGGGTCAGGCCGTCGTAACGCACATGCGCCGCGTTTCGGTGCCGTCCATGCATCGGTGCACTTCGTAGAGACGCCCCGCTGGGGCGTCTTCGGCCAACGCGCCACGGACCGACACGTCGCCGACCGACACGTCGCCGAAGACGGCCTGTGGCACTCGGCGGGGTGCAGCCCGAAGACGCCCCAGCGGGGCGTCTCTACGGTCGGTCCGGCCGCCGTGCTCAGAAGAGGCCGATGCGGTGGGCGGTCGCCTCGAGCTCGGCGCGCTGCTCGTCCGTGAGCTCGCGCGGCACCATCACGCTCACCTCGACGAAGAGGTCGCCGGTGCGCTTCTCCGTCGCGACGCCCTGGCCGCGCAGGCGGAGGCGCTCGCCGGGCTGCGTGCCCGCCGGGATCGCGACGCGGATCGTCTGGCCGTAGGCGTTCGTGATCGAGCGCGCCGTGCCGAGGATGGCCTCGATGGCCGAGACCGTCTCGACGACGTGCAGGTGGTCGCCCTCGCGCCGGAAGCGCGGGCTCACCTCGACGCGGAGCGTGACGAAGAGGTCGCCGGGGGTGCCGCCGGCGACGGCCCGGCCGCGGCCCGAGACGCGGATCTTGACGCCCGTGCGGACGCCGCGCGGGACGACGAGGCGGACGGGCTCGTCGCCGGCGACGGGCAGGTCCGTCGTGCCGCCGCGCAGCGCCTGGTCGAACGTCAGCTGGAGCTGCGTCTCGACGTCTGCGCCGCGCTCGGGCGCGTGGCGCTCGTCGTTGAAGAAGAACGAGAAGACGTCCGGCGCGGAGGCGGCGCGGTGGCCGTGCACGGCGTCGCCGGCGAGGCTCGCGCGGCGCAGCGGGTTGAGGCGGTCGCGGTCGTAGGCCGCGCGGCGCTCGGCGTCCACAAGCGCCTCGTAGGCGCGCTGCACGTCGCGGAAGCGCTCGGCCGCGCGCGCGTCGTCCGGGTTGCGGTCCGGGTGGTAGGCCAGCGCGAGCCGCCGGTACGCCTGCTTGATCGCCTCCGCCGGGGCGGACGCGTCGACCCCGAGGGTGGCGTAGTAGTCGGTAGCTTCGAGCATGACGGGAGGGCACACACACGTGCCCGCCC
>JAYWIE010000395.1:0-2687 GCA_043789155.1 Rubricoccaceae bacterium
GTCGATGGCCGTCGACGCCGGGTGGTACCACGGTTCGACGACGCCGGTGCAGCTCGGGCAGCGGTAGACGTACTGCCGGCGCGCGCCGTACTTGCCCCACGTCCGGCCGGGCTTCCACGCCTGCACCGACCGCACCTCGGTCGCGCATCCGGGGCACGGCGCGAGCGGGCGGATCGTCAGGTCGGGCTTCGGGTTGCCCTTGCGCCAGAACACGACGTAGATGCGGTCCCGGCTCTGCGGCATCCGGAACGTCACGCGGTCGTCGGTCAGGCCGTGGACGAACAGGCCGTTGACGTAGACGCGCTCGTGGCAGTAGCCCATCGTCTCGAACTCGCGCAGCCACCCTTCGAACTCGGGCCAGTAGTGGATCTCGACGACGTTCTCGACGATGATGAACTCGGGGGTGTGGACGCTCGCCCACTGGCAGACCGTGTGCATCGTGGCCCGGCTCTTGATCTGCTCGGGCGAGAGGTCGCAGCGGTCGGCCTCGAAGATCTCGCCCTGCGTGAGGTTCTTCCGGCGTTTGCCGGAGCCCGGCGAGTGCGTCTTGCACTCGGGCGAGGCGAGCAGCATCGTCATCCGCTCGAAGCACGCCGGGTGGACGTCGAGCAGGTCGTTCTTGATCGGATTCGCCGACGGGTGGTTCTCCTGCATCGTCTCGACGGCGCGGTCCCAGTGGTTGATCGCGCGGCGCACCTCGGCCCCGGGGACGGCGGCGGCCCCGGTCGTGGAGCCGCCGGCCCCACAGTAGAGGTCCGTGATCGTGAAGGCGGTCGTGCTCATGCCGTCTCGGGGGCGAGGCCGACGTCGGCGAGGGCCATCAGCGTGTCGAGGACGGCCTGCATCGCGTCGAGCTCGCGCCGGGCCTCCTCGGGGCGCATCTGCCCGGCGAGGACGCGGCGGCGGTAGACGTTGCGGCGAAGAGCGATCTCGCGGCGGACGCACGCGATCTGGACGGCGAGGGGGACGGTCATCAGCTCGGGTCGCAGTCCCATCCGCAGACGTGGTGCCGCTCGAACCGGACGCCATCGCCGGCACCGAACCCGTGCTCGCCCACGAGGTCGTTGGCGACGACGCCGACGCCGCGCTCGCCGTCCCACGTCTGCACGGCGAGCCAAAAGCGCTCGCTCTCGTGGATGACCTTGACGAAATCGCCGGGGGTGATGCCGTCGAGCGTGTCGTCGTGAGGGACGGTGAACGTGCCGCTGAAGTGGCGAGCACGGCGCTGAACGTCGTCGAACGCGGGGGCGAAGAGGTTGGGCATGGTGTCGGGTTGGAAGCGGCGGGCGGCGCGCTCGTCGTGGGCGGTCCGGACGACGGCGTAGCAGGCGGCCCCGCAGGCGAGCCAGACGGCCGCGACGAGCGCGAGGGACGGCGAGGCGGCGGCGACGAGCAGGACGGCCGCGAGGGCGCGCAGGGTGAGCGTCACGGGGCTACCAGTAGGTCACGGTGCCCTCGAAGGGCAGGCCGTGGGTGCGGGCGATCCAGCCGACGAGTTCGGCCGCGCCCGCGAAGCCGTCGGCCTGGGCGAAGGCGTCGGCGTCGTCGAGCACGGGGTAGAGTGCGTCCGGCGCGTCGCCGAGCCAGATCACGCCCTCGGTGTCGACGAGGATGTGCTGGACGGCCGTGATCGCGTGCGCGCCGAGGGGGCGGCACTCGGCACGCCGCATCCCAGTGAAGAGGTACGCGGTCTGGCCGGGCTGCGGGTCGCGCTTGCGGTGCGCGCGGACGGTCTGGCGCTTGACGCCGGCCTCGACGTCGGCCGCGAAGCGGGGCTGGAAGTTGAAGGCGGGCATCAGGCCTGGGCTTCAGGGACCTCCACGGCGTGCGCCACGTCGATCTTGGTGAGGAGCGCGCCGCGCGGAATCTTGCCACCGCTCTTGATCTTGTAGCGGTCGAGCGCGTCAAGCGGCCAGACGACGCCCTCGAACCCCATCCCGACGAGGATCTCGCAGGCGTGCGCCCGCATGTCGGCAATCGACGTGTGCGGGACGCTGACTTCGCGCGTGAACTGCGCTATCTGCGCGCGCGTCATCCGCCGCAGGGTCGCCTGCGTGAGTCTGCCGTAAATGGCGAGCCCGTCGTGGTTGACGAGGATGCAGTCGCCGTTGGGGTCGCGGATCATAACGGGTCCGCGTCGGGGCGCGCGTCGTCGTTCAGCGGGACGAAGCCGGCGAGCGAGAGCACGGCCCGCGCCGCAGCCGTCCAGCCCGCGCGCACGCCGTCGCCGACAGCGCTCCATCCGGGGATCGGCTTGCCGTCCCACGTGAGCCCGCCGCGGTCGGCGTTGTACGCCTCGAACGCTGTGCGCGGGGCGTCCTCAATGCCGCCACCGGGCGCGCCGTCTGTGGCCGGCTCGTACGTGGTGTCGAACGTCGCGCGGTCGATGGGATAGACGTCCATCGGGGCCTTGTCGACGCGGATCATGTCGCCGGTCTTCGTCTTGATCCACGAGTCGTGGAGCGCGTTGTAGGCCTCGTAAGCGTCCGGCGAGCCGCCGCGAACGACGCGGACGAGGACGCCTTCGGGCATCAGGACGCCGGGGACGAGCTCGACGGCTTCGATCTGGCGGGGCTTGTTCTTGAACGTGGGCATGGTGGTGAGGGAGTGGATTATGGAAGCGGCTTCACGCCGTGGTAGACGAGGAGCGTGGGCGTGCCGTCTGGGCTGGCCCGGTGGGCCGCGAG
>JAYWIE010000396.1:0-2686 GCA_043789155.1 Rubricoccaceae bacterium
CGGGGGCCCTACCGGACGACCGTGAAGCGCCGCGACGCCGCGACGCCGCCCGACGCGCGGACGACGTAGACGCCCGCCGGCAGCGCGGACACGTCGACCGAGAAGGCCTGCTCGGCCGCGACCGGCCCGTCGTGGACGACCGCCACGCGGCGGCCGAGCGCGTCGTAGACCGCGACCGCCACCGGCGCGGCGCTGGCCGTGCGGAGCGTGAACGAGGCCGTGCCCGAGGTCGGGTTCGGCGCGACGGCCGAGAGGCCCTCCGAGGCCCGCCGGAGGCCGTCCTCGGCCGCCGTCACCGGCGTCACCGCCGTGTTGAAGCGCGTGACGGCGAAGAACACGTTGCCGACCGCGGCGACCATGAACCGGCCGGTCGACGTCGCCGCGTTCGGGACGACGACGCTCGCCGAGCCCGTGTTGGGCGCGCCGGCGAGCAGCGTCGCGAACGTCGCGCCGTTGTCGGCCGAGTAGCGGACGTCGACGGTCTCGACGTCGACCCGGTCGAGGTCGGGCTCGCCGAGGTCGTCGAGGACGTCCGTGTTGGCGACGTCCCACGTGACCGTCTGCGCCGAGCCGCCGGCGACCGTGCCGGCCGCGGCCGGCGAGGTGATGACGAACGGCCCGGCCCCGGCGTCCGTGACGACGCTGACCGTGACGTCGCCGATGGCCCCGCCGCCGGCGCGGTTGTCGCGCGCGGTGAGGCGGAAGGTGAGCGTGCGGCCGTCCGCCGGGAGGGCCTCTCCGCGGACCGGGTTCTGCCCGGCGACGAGGCGGTTCAGTTGCGGGAAGGTCCGCGACGGGCTCGCGGTCGGGACGAACGAGCGGAAGAAGGGCGGGCCCGTCGGGACCCCGTTGGCGGCGGGCGCGCTGCCGGGGCTCGCGCCGCGGTCGAACTCCTCCCAGATGAACGTCAGCGCGGCCGGCGTGGCGTCGGTCGCCGCGCCCGTCAGCGTGAACGGCGTGCGGACCGGGATCGTGAGGCCGGTCGGGGCCGTGACGACCGGGATGTCGTTGCCGGTCGCGGTGGCGGTGCCGCAGGTGCTGCCGGTGCCGGTCTGGGTGAACGCCACGAGTTCCTGGAGCGAGATCGCGTGGAAGAGCGGGTCCGAGTTGGGCTGGAGGTCGTTGGTGGCACCGCAGATTCCGGCGTAGGCCATCACCGTCGAGCCCGAGCCCGGCTCGTAGGACGTCGCCTGGTTGCGGTTGCCGCCGCCGCAGTTGCTCGCGTTGCCGTTGAAGGTGTGGTTGCCGCGGAACTGGTGGCCCATCTCGTGCGCGACGTAGTCGATGTCGAAGGCGTCGCCGACGGGCACGGGCGAGCCCGTGAGGCCGTTCGCCTTGCTCAGCGAGCAGACGACGCCGAGACTGGCCACGCCGCCGCCGCCGGTCCCGACGAGGTGGCCGATGTCGTACTTGGCCGGGCCGATGACGGCGTCGATCGTCGTCTGGTTGGCCTGGAGGTCGGCGTCGGTGTTGGTGTACGGGTCGGTCGCGGCGTCGGTGTAGATGATCTGGTCCGTGTTGGGCACGAGCACCATCCGGACTGAGAGGTCGCGCTCGTAGACCTGGTTGACCCGGTTCATCGTCGTCACGATGGCGGCGAGCGCGCCGGCGACCGTGCCGCCGTGGAAGGCGGTGTACTCGCCCGTGGCGGCCATCGCGAGGCGGTACGAGCGGAAGGTGGCCCCGTTGGCGGTCGTCGGGGCGGCGCGCGCGGCCGGGCTGCCCCCGTCGGGGCCGTCGAGGAGCACCTCGGCGGCGCGGGCGGCGCGCTGCGCGTCGGTCGGGACCGCGTCGGCGGCGTAGTACGCGAGGTACGTGTCGGCCGTGGTCCGCGCGTACGGGTCCACGTAGACGGTGCCCGAGGGCGTCGTCGCCATCGCGGCGAAGCCGGCCGGGGTGAGGCTAAAGCGGGCCGTGGCCGAGGGGACGTCGACGCCCTGCCCGAGGTACGTCCGGATCTCGGGGTAGCGCGCCTGGAGCGCGGGGTCCATCACGGGCGACTCGGCGACGCGGAACCACATCGTGCCGCCGTCCGGCATCGGCACGGGCACGTCGACGCCGGCGGCGACGCCGCGGCCGAGGGCGGCCTCGAGCGGCGCGCCCGCGAGGCGGGCGGCCATCGCCGCCCGGTCGAGGGTGAGCGCGCGCGACGCGGTCGTCCGCACGGTCGCGGTGCCGAGCGCGGCGCGCGCGGCGACGTCAGACCACAGGCCGTCGCTCTGGGCACGGGCGGCGGGAGCGAGGAGGCAGACGGCGGCGGCGAGCGCACCCAGTCGGGCGGGAGACGGCATCTGAGGCGTGGGGCAGAAGGAACGAGGCTGAAGAGTACGACGCTTACAGCTTGAAGCCGTGCCTTTAGAGCGGCTTGACCCCGCAGGCGGAGGCGGGTTCGAGCCCCGGCTCAGCGGCCGGGCGGGACGCCGAGGATGGCGTCGACCGAGCCCGTCGTGACCGAGTGGTAGGTCGGGCGGGCGCGGGCGTAGATCTGCTCGGCGAGCGGCCGGCCCCAGCCCGTCGCCGCGAGGTCGGCGTAGAGCGGGCGGACGTACTTGCGGCGGCCCTGGCGCGTCAGGAAGGACTCGAGCGCGGGGAAGGCCGGCTCGTACCGGTTCCGGATCGCGACGCGCAGCCACGAGAAGAGGACCTCGGAGTTGCCCGAGCGCGAGAGCCCGAAGGCCCCGTCGAG
>JAYWIE010000397.1:0-2686 GCA_043789155.1 Rubricoccaceae bacterium
GTACCGGAACACGTTTCGCGAGTTGGCGAAGTGAGCGAGCCGAACTGGCTCTCCCTTCGTGACATCGTGTTCATGCACGACCAGCAACTCCTGAATTTCGGGGGTTTGCCGGGTGTGCGGGACATGAACGCAGTCGAGTCGGCGCTGGCCCGTCCGAAACAGAAGCTGGCGTACGAGACACCAGATCTGGCAGACCTTGCGGCAGCCTACGGCTTCGGGCTCGCGAAGAACCACGGCTTCTCGGATGGAAACAAGCGCATCGCGTTCGCGGCGCTGACGACGTTCCTCAAAATCAACGGCCAGCAGGTGTCGGCACCTGAGGCCGAGGCGACGGCGGTCATCCTCGGCGTCGCGTCGGGCGAGCTGGGCGAGGCCGAGCTGGCCGTGTGGATTCGGCGTTCGATGACGCCACGGGGCGCACCCGCGCCGCGCTGAGGCGTTGTCTCTGCCGACACCCGGCTCCGCGCGCATGACTTCCGACGTGACCCTCTATCCCGCCGACGCCGAGCAGCGCCTGGGCTTCGACGTCGTCCGCGCGCGCCTGGACTACCACGCGCGGACGCCCTACGGCGCGGACGTGCTCGCCGGCCTGCGCCCGTCGTCGGACGAGGCGGACGTCCGCGCGCGGCTCGGGCGCGCCGGCGAGATGACCGACCTGCTCGGCTTCGACGACCCGTTCCCGCTCGCGACGTCCGACGACGTCCGCTCGACGCTCGCGCGGCTGCGCCCGCACGACTCGCTCGTCGACGGCGCAGACCTCGCCGCGTTAGGGCGCGTCCTCGCCGTGCTCCGGCTCGTCCACGACTACCTCCACGCCCGCAAGACCAAAGCGCCCGGGCTGTGGAAGGTGGCCGAGCGGATCGTCGTGCTGAAGGCCCTCGAAGACCGCATCGCGCGGACGATCGACGACGGCGGGCACGTCCGCGACGACGCGAGCCCGCTGCTGTCGGACCTCACGCGGCGCATCGCCTCGGCCAACGGCCGCCTGCGCGAGACGCTCAGCATCGCGCTGCGCGCGGCCATCGCGGCCGGCTGGGCGACCGAGGCGCAGCCGACGATCCGCGGTGGCCGCGCCGTCATCCCCGTGCGGGCCGAGGCCAAGCGCAAGGTGCAGGGCTTCGTCCACGACGTCTCCGCGTCGGGCCAGACGGTCTTTATCGAGCCGGCGTCCGTGCTGGACCTCAACAACGAGATCCGCGAGCTCGAGGTCGAGCGCGCGCGCGAGGTCGAGCGCGTGCTGCGCGAGCTCTCCGGCCACGCCCGCCACCACGGCGACGACGTCCTCGACGGGCTCGGCGCGCTCGGCCGCCTCGACGCCGCGGCGGCCGTGGCCCGGCTGAGCCTCGAGACCGCGGCGCTCGTGCCCGAGGTCGGCGCGGGCGGCGCGCTGCGGCTCGTCGGCTCGCGCCACGTCGGGCTCGTGCTCCGCGAGGCGCTGCGGCCGGCCGCCGAGCGCCGCCCGGTCGTGCCCCTCACGATGTCGATGGGCGACGCCGACGGGCCCGACGATGACCGCCCCGAGGCGGCGACCGTGCTCGTCGTGACCGGCCCCAACGCCGGCGGCAAGTCGGTCGTGATGAAGACGGTCGGCCTGACGAGCCTCATGGCGGCCTGCGGGCTGCCTGTGCCCGCCGCGCCCGGCACGCGCATCCCGCTGCCGACCCGCATCTTTGTCGACGTCGGGGATCAGCAGTCCATCGCGGACGACCTCTCGACCTTCACGAGCCACCTCACGCACGTCGCGGCGATGCTCGCCGACGCGGACGACCGCTCGCTGTGCCTGCTCGACGAGGCCGGCACGGGCACGGACCCGGCCGAGGGCGGCGCGCTCGCCGAGGCCGTCCTGCGGCGGCTCGCCAGCCGGGGCACGCGCGTCGTCGCGACGACGCACGTCGGGGCGCTCAAGGCGTTCGCGCACGACACGCCGGGCGTCGCCAACGGCTCGATGGCCTTCGACCGCGAGACCATCGCGCCGACGTACCGCTTCCGCGCCGGCGTGCCGGGCTCGTCGTACGCCTTCGAGATCGCGGCCCGCGTCGGCCTGCCCGAGCCCGTCGTGACCGACGCCCGCGCCCGGGTAGGGGAGGGGACGGTGCGGCTCGACGCGCTCGTGGCCGACGTCGAGAGGCGCGCCGAGGACGCAGAGGCGAGCCTCGCGCAGGCCGCGGCGCGCCTCGCCGAGTCCGAGGCGCGCCTCGCCGACGCCGAGCGCATCCGCAAGGACTACGAGCAGCGCCTCGAGCGCCTCCGCGCCGACACCGACGCCCGCCGCGCGGCCGCGCTCGCCGAGGCCGACGAGATCCTCGGCGGGGCCAACGCGGCCGTCGAGCGGGCCGTGCGCGAGATCCGCGAGGCGCAGGCCGACCCCGAGGCCACGCGCGCGGCGCGCGAGCAGCTCGACGCCGCCCGCGCGGTCGTCGCGCGGCGCACCGGGGCCGTGCGCAAGCGGCAGACGCAGCGCCGGCCCGAGGCCACGCCCGCCGTGCCGGCCGCAGCAGGCCCGGTCGAGCCCGGCGACCACGTTCGCGTGGACGAGGCCGGGCCGGTCGGCGAGGTCCTCGAGGTGACGGCGCGCGAGGCCGTCGTGGCCTTCGGGCAGCTCGTGAGCCGCGTCCGGCTGGGCCGGCTCGCCAAGGTCGGCGGGCCGACGGCGCGGCCGGGCCGGGCCGTCTCGGCGACGGCCAGC
>JAYWIE010000398.1:0-9474 GCA_043789155.1 Rubricoccaceae bacterium
CCTCGGCGGCGCTCGGCGTCTCGACGCGCGCGAGCGCGGCGGCGGCCGCGGCGGCGACGTGCGGGGTGTCGTTCGTGAGGGCGGCGACGAGCGCCTGCCGGGCCGCGGGCTGGGCGCGCAGGGCCCCGAGCGCCGCAGCCGCATTGACGCGCGCGCGCCAGTCGTCCTCGTCCGTCCCGAGCGAGACCGCGAGCGGGCCGGCGTCCTGCGGGTCGGCGGCGCGGCCGAGCGCGCGCGCGAGCGACGCCAGCGCGGGGTCGCCCGGGGCGAGCCCGACGTAGACCGCCCGGAGCGCCGGCAGCGCCTCGCGGACGGCCGCGACCGGCATCCGCTCGAACGCGCGCGCCGCGATCTCGCGCACGGCGTCAGACGACGCGGTCGGATGGACGTCGAAGCCGGTCGTGGCGATGGCGGCCGTGAGCCGCCGCAGCACAGCGGGCGTCGTGACGCCGCGCGCGGCCATGCGCGCGAGTGCGAGCGCGCGGGCCGGCTCGACGGCGTCCGGCAGCACGACCGCGAGCAGCTCGTCTGCGTCGGCGGCGCGGCCGGTCTTGCCGAGCGCGTCGAGCAGCTCGGCCTGGACCGTCGGCGTGGCCTCGGTCCGGAGCGCGACGAGCAGCGCGACGCCGCGCGTCGAGTCGGCCGTCTGCCCGAGCGCGAACGCGGCGTCGGCGCGGACGGCCGGGGCGTCGTCGCGGAGCGCGTCCAGGAGCGCGTCGACGGCGTCGGGGTCCTGGACCGAGCCCAGCGCGAACGCGGCGCGCGCGCGGACGGCCGCGTCGGGCGACGCGAGTGCGGCGACGAGCGCCGGGCCGTCGCGGCGCACCTGTGCGTCGACGAGCGCCTGGAGGTCCGGCCGCGCGAGCAGGTCGTCGAGCGGGCGCTCCGGGAAGACGGGCTCCGGGCGCGAGCGGACGTCCGGGCGGACGAGCGCGCAGCCTGGCCCGCCGAGGAGGACGGCCGCGACGAGAACGGCGGCGAGGCGAGGCGGGACGTGCATGCAAACGGGAGGCGTGGAATCGGCCGGATGCCCGCAGTCCTATCTTGGGCGGCCGGGCCGGTGCCGACGGCACCGGTGCGAGAGGGGGGACTCGAACCCCCACGGGCAGTGCCCGCCACACCCTAAATGTGGTGCGTCTACCATTCCGCCACTCTCGCGCTCCGGTCAAGATAGAACCGCCCCCACCGCTCCCTCGCCCATGCGCCCCCTTCTCCTCCTGCTCGCGCTCACGGTCAGCGCGACCGCCTGCTCGACGTCGCGCGACGCCGCGACGCCGGACGCACCACCGGTCGCGCCGCCGATGTCCAGCCCGGTCACGGCCCCGATGACGCCGCCGATGGCCGTCCCGATGGCCCCCGCCACCGGCCTCGACACGGTCCGCGCCGGCCGCTTCGACAACGGCCGCATGTTCACGCTCGACGACGCGCCGCTGCCGTACTTCGACCAGACCTACGCCTTCCGCCCCGACGGCGCGTGGTTCGAGCGCGCGCGCCTCGGCGCGCTCCGCTTCGCGACGTACTGCTCGGCGAGCTTCGTCTCGCCCGACGGCCTCATTCTGACCAACCACCACTGCGCCCGCGAGTCGGTGACGCAGGTCGGCGGCACGGCCGGCGAGGACTACAACCGCGACGGCTTCTACGCCCAGAGCCGCGCCGGCGAGGCACCGGTCCCGGGCCTCTTCGTCGAGCAGCTCATCTCCATCGGCGACGTCACGGCGCAGATCGACGCCGCCGCCGTCGGGGCCGACGCGACCGCGCGCCAGGCCGCGCGCGCCGCGGCCGTCCGCACGATGCAGGACGCGATGACGGCCGCGGCCGGCGAGGGCCGCCGCGTCCAGATCGTCACGTTCTACTCGGGCGGCCAGGTCAAGGCCTACACGTACCGCCGCTACGGCGACATCCGTCTCGTCTTCGCGCCCGAGACGCAGATGGGCTACTTCGGCGGCGACCCGGACAACTTCACCTACCCGCGCTACTCGCTCGACTTCTCGCTCTTCCGCGCCTACGGCCCGGACGGCCAGCCGCTGCGCCCCGAGGCCTACTTCCCCTTCGAGCCGGCCGGCACGCAGGCCGGCGAGGTCGTGTTCGTGCTCGGCAACCCCGGCTCCACGACGCGCCTCCAGACCGTCGCCCAGCTCGAGTACCGCCGCGACGTCGCCGACGTGGCCCGGCTCGACTACGTCTCGGCGCGCGAGCGCGTCTTCGGCGACTTCATCGCGGGCAACCAGACCGACCCGCGCACGCCGAAGCTCACCGACACCTACTTCGGCCTCGGCAACAGCCGCAAGGCCTTCACAGGCCGCGTGACGGGCCTCCGCGACCCGTACCTCATCGCGCGCCGCGCCGCCGCCGAGCGCGACGTCCGCCAGGCGCTCGCCGCCCGGCCGGAGCTCCAGACGCAGTACGGCGACGTCTTCGACCGCATCGCGGCCAACCGGGCCGCCGCCCGCCCCGCCGCGGCGCAGACGCGTGCCTTCTTCGGCCTCGCGCCGGGCTCGCCGTACAACGGCACCGCCCTCAACCGCGCCTTCGCCGTCGTCGCGGCCGGCGCGGCCACCCCGGCGGCGGCCCCGACGGCTGAGGCCTTCTCGCGCGTCGAGGACCAGCCCGTCGAGATCCAGCGCGGCCTGCTCACGGTCCGCTTCGAGGAGCTGCTCGCCGCCCTCGGGCCGGACGACCCGACGGTCCGCGCCGTGCTCGGCCCGTTCACGCCCGAGAGTGCCGCGGCGCGCATCGTCGCCAGCACGCGCCTCGCGACCGCGGCTGACGCCGAGGCGGCCCGCACGACGGACCTCTCGCAGGACCCGGCCGTGCTCGCGGCGCAGGCCCTGCTGCCCGCCGTCCAGGCCTACACCGCCGGCCAGCAGGCCGCCAACGCCGAGCTCGCCGAGCTCACCGCCCGCCTCGCCCGCGCCCGCTTCGACCTCTACGGCACCTCCATCCCGCCCGACGCCACGTTCACGCTCCGCCTCACCGACGGCGTCGTGCGCGGCTACGACTACAACGGCACCATCGCGCCGCCCTACACGACGTTCTTCGGCCTCTACGACCGCTACTACTCGCAGTGCGCCGCGACGGGCCGCGCCGCGGATACGGCCTGCCCGTGGCACCTGCCGCAGCGCTGGCTCGACGCCCGGCCCCGCCTCGACCTCGCCACGCCCTACAACTTCGTCGCCACGGCGGACATCATCGGCGGCAACTCGGGCTCGCCGGTCGTCAACCGCGATCTCGAGGTCGTCGGGATCGCCTTCGACGGCAACATCGAGGGCCTCCCCGGCGACTACATCTTCGACGACACGGTCAACCGGACCGTCTCGCTCGACGTCCGCGCCATGCTCGAGGTGCTCGACGAGGTGTACGGTCTCGACTGGCTCGTCCGCGAGCTCGCCCCGACGCGCCGCTAGCACGGCTGCACGCAGGCACGCACCGCGCCCGGACGCCTCATGCGTCCGGGCGCGGCTTTTTTTGCCGCGGCACACGTCTGCCGTCGGCACATCCGGTGCCGTGCCGCGGCCGGGCAATCCGCCGTGCCCCGACGTCCGGGCCGAGACGGGCGTCGTTTCTTGCGTTCGAACTCGTCCCCGCTGCCGATGCGCCGATTGACCCTCCTCGCGCTGCTCGTCCTTCCCGCCGTCGCCCATGCCCAGGGGACGTGCCGGCTCGGGACCGCCCAGCGCACGATCGTTCCGAACCTGGTCTCGGCCGACGTCTTCAACACCGGCGCGCTCTTCTTCGGCAACCAGACGACCAACGGCGACGGCTACTCCGTGCCCCGCGCGTCGGGCCGGTCGCCCATTTTCGCGGCCAGCCTCTGGCTCGCCGGCACCGTCGGCGGCGAGATCCGCGCGTCCGGGGCGCGGTACTACAACTTCACCTTCTGGCCCGGACCTCTCGGCGACGGGGCTGCACCGACACCTGATTGTGCCCGCTACGACCGCATCTACCGCGTGAGCCGGCAGGACGTCGTCGACTATTACCGCACGGGCATCGCGACGGACGACCTGCGTGACTGGCCGGCTGCCCTCGGCGCGCCTGTCATCGACGGCGACGGCGACCCGGCCACCTACACCCTTGCCGGCGGCGACCAGCCCGCGCTCCGCGGCGACGACGTCGCGTGGTGGCTCATGAACGACGCGAGCGGGCGGCGTCCGGACGGGCTGCCGAAGCCGCTCGGCGTCGAGGTCCGCGTCGAGGCATACGGCCTCGCCCGAGCGCCGCTCGACGCGACGTCGTTCTACCGGTACACCGTGACTAACCGCACAGCCGTCACAATCGACTCGGTCTACGCCGGCCTGTTCGTCGACCCCGACCTCGGCAACGCGACCGACGACTACACCGGCACCGACACGACGGGCGCGATGGCCTACGTCTACAACGGCGACAACGATGACGACGGCGCATACGGCTACGACACGTACGGCTATGGGGTCGCGCCGCCGGCGGTCGGGTTCCAGGTCGTCAACGGGCCGGTCGGGCTGCCGAACGGGCGCGACGACGACCGCGACGGCGTCGCCGACGAGCCTGGCGAGCGCCTCGGCCTGACTGCCTCCACGACGTTCCCCCCCTCGTGTGCGGCGTGTACGATCAACTTGGATGGGGCTCGGCAATACTCACTGCTCATGAAGGGCCGGTGGGCGGACGGAACCGAACAGCGCGAGTACGGCTACGGCTACGGCTACAGTGCGAGCGAGGGAGCCGTGACACGTTTCATGTACGCCGGCGATCCGGTGGCGGGCCGGGCGTGGAGCGAGGTCAACAATGCCACGCCGTCGCCCGTCAACCGGCCGGGCGACCGCCGGTTCGTCGTCGCGACCGGGCCGTTCCGGCTCGCGCCCGGCGCGTCCGAGACGGTCACGTTCGCGATTCCGTACGCCCGAGGCACGTCCAACCTCGACTCGGTGACGCGCCTGCGTAACCTCGCGCGCGGCCTCCGGCGTGCGTTCGCGGACCCCGAGCCGGTGCCCGTCCCGAGGAGCCCGCGCGGCACGACACTCTCGGGCCCGGTGCGGCTCTCGCGCCCGTCGCCGAACCCGTTCACGGCGCGCGCGGCCGTCCGCTACGAGATGGACGCCGGAACGACGGTGCGGGCGACGCTTCTCGACGTGCTCGGCCGCGAGGTCGCCCTGCTGTTCGACGGCCCGGCAGCGGCGACCGGAGAGTTCACCATCGACGGGACGGGGCTCGCGCCGGGCGTCTACCGCGTCCGCGTCGTCGTGCCGGCCGGTGAGCAGATCCTGACGCTCGTCCGCGGGCGCTGAGCGCCCGGCGGCGTGAGCGCCCGGCGGCGTGCGCCGCCGGCGGCGTGCGCCTCAGGTGGCGGCGAGCAGCGCCGCGAGCGCCTCCTCGAGCGCGCCGATGCCGTGCAGGTCGATCTCGCCCTGCCCCCGCCACGCGACCGCGCCGTCCGGGCCGACGAGCAGCGCCGTCACGGCGGCGTCGATGCCGAGCGCGGTGCGGAGCCGCTTGCGGCGCGCGTAGACGGCGGCGATGCGCCCCGGTGCGCCCTCGCGCTCGGCGCGCGCGCGGAGCCCGAGCAGGCCGACGTCGCCGAGCAGCTTCATCCGCGGCGGCAGGACGAGCACGTCGGCGAGCGCGAGGCCAGGCGCGTTTTCGGCGAGGCGCTGCCCGAGGCGCATCCACTGGCCCGCGAGCGGGGCCGCGTCGTCGTCGAACGACACGACGGCGAGCGTCGCCGGCACGCCTGCGTCGGGCAGCGCGAACGGCGTGCCGTCCATTCGGACGCCCGCGACGGGCGGGACGTGCGTCGCGGGCGTCCGCGAGAAGAGGGCCATCGGAAGCGGGGAAGGGGCGAAACGGACGCGCCCCGCCGGACCCGCGTCCGGCGGAGCGCAGAGCGGGCGTGCCGCCCGGTGGCGTCAGTGCGCGACCGTGAAGCGGCGCGCGACGATGCGGCCGTCGGCCGTCAGCCGGGCGACGTAGACGCCGGACGGCAGCGCCGCCGTGTCGACGCGCTCGGTGAACGTGCCCGCGCCGCGCGCGCCGTCCGCGGCCACGGCGACCTCGCGGCCGAGGACGTCCACGACCGAGAGGCGGACCGACTGCGCGGCGTCGAGCGTGACCGAGAACGCGGCCTGCGACGTCGACGGGTTCGGGACAGCCGCGCCGAGCGAGAGGCCTTCAGCCGCCGAAGCGTCCTCCTCGCCCGCAACCGGCACGACGGCCGAGCGGGCTGCCGCGGCGTTGGCGGAAAGCGCGGCCTGGGTAGCCCCGCCGAGCGACGCGAACGCGACGACGACCGTGCCGCCGGCGGGGATCGCGTACGGCCCGACCCCGAGCACACCGCGCTGGTCGCGCGCCGCCGACGTCACCGCCTGCCGCACCGTCAGGCCGCTGTACAGGGCCGCACGGTCCTGCGGCTGACCGGCCGCGGCCGGGTAGGGCGTGTCGTAGCTGTAGCCCGACACGGTGCCGACGAGGGCCGCCATGCCGAAGTAGAGCGCCGCCGGCGTCGGGGCGTGCCACACCGAGATCAACCCGAGCGACTCCGTGTACGACGCCGAGTTCGTGGCCGACGCGGCCGCGGTGGAGACGTCGTAGTCCCAGAACATGCCGGGGTACACGTTGCTCAGTGCTGCCGCGCCCGTGTTGGTGACCTCGTAGCGGTGGACCACGTACGGCGAGTTGGCTGCCCAGTAGTGATTCGCCACGACAGACAGGCCCGCCGCACTGCTCGCGAACGACGTCCGGACGCCCTGGGTGAGTGTCGGGTAGGGGAAGACGGTCGAGGGGCCAGACGAGACCGGTGCCCACCCCGTCGCCGCCGTGGTGATGTAGGCGTCCCCGACGACGTTCGCCGCCGAGAGCCCCACGAGGAAGCCGGCCCCGCAGCCGCCCTCGACGCCGTTGAACCTGAGCCACGGTGTCGCGGTCGTACAGTCGCCGTGGAGGATGCCGTTGTCGAACACCCGGGTGGAGAGCGTCCCGGTCGCGATGGGCGTCGACGTCGCCGTCTGGGCGAGAGTCGGTGTGGCCGCCAGAAACGCGGCCAGCAGGAGTGTAGCAGAACGGGTCATGTGGAGACCGGGTGGGTGGAGAGGCCGCGAAGCTACGGTCGGAAGTCCAACCGGAGACACAGAGCTAAGCCCTTGAACCGATTGAGGTCTGTCACGAGCGGACACGTCTCGCCGGGCCGCGCGCGGAGGCGTGGCCGGGCTGCAGATGCCGGGCGGGCCCTCCGCGCCGGCGTCGCAGGCTCACCGTCCGCCGCGCGTCAGCACTCGGTCATGCGGACCGAGACGTTGACGGCGAGGCCACCCTGGCTCGTCTCCTTGTACTTGTCCGACATGTCCTCGGCCGTCTGCCGCAGCGTCCGGATGACGTCGTCGAGCGTCACGCGGGCACGTTCGGGCGTCCCGGCCACGGCCAGCTCGGCGGCGTTGATCGCCTTCACCGCGCCCATCGTGTTGCGCTCGATGCACGGGATCTGGACGAGCCCGCCGACGGGGTCGCACGTCATGCCGAGGTGGTGCTCCATCGCGATCTCGGCGGCCATGAAGGCCTGCTCCGGCGTGCCGCCGATGGCCTCGGCGAGCGCGGCCGCGGCCATCGCGGACGACACGCCGACCTCGGCCTGGCAGCCGCCCATGGCGGCCGAGATCGTCGCGCCCTTCTTGAAGAACGTCCCGACCTCGCCGGAGACGAGCAGGAAGTCTGCCACCATGTCGTCGGTCGGCTCCGCGTCGCCGAAGCAGAGCAGGTAGGCCAGCACGGCCGGGATGACGCCCGCCGCGCCGTTCGTCGGGGCCGTCACGACGCGCCCGAGGTTGGCGTTCTCCTCGTTGACCGCGAGCGCGAAGGCGGACGTCCACCGGAGGACGTCGGCGAAGCGCCACGTGCGCGACCGGATGGCCGCGAGCCACGCGGCCGGGTCCGGCGAGTCGTCGCCGCCGATGAGGGTGCGGTTGATGCCGGCCGCGCGGCGCTCGACGCCGAGCCCGCCGGGCAGGACGCCCTCGGTGTGGCAGCCGCGGTGGATGCCGGCGAGCATCACGCGCCACAGGCCGAGCACGCGCGCCCGCACCTCGTCCGGCGAGCGCCAGGCGCGCTCGTTGGCCCGCACGACGTCGGCGAGGCGGAGGCCGGTCGCACGGCAGTGGGCGAGCATCTCGGCCGGCACCTGCGCCGGGTACGGCAGCGCCACGCGCGCCGACGCCGTCGGCCCGTCGCCCTCCTTTACGACGAAGCCGCCGCCGACCGAGTAGTACGTGCTCTCGAGCAGGCGCTCGCCGACGGCCGCGCGGCAGACCATGCCGTTGGCGTGGCCGGGCAGGCGCTCGGCCTTGAAAAAGAGGATGTCCGCCGCGGGGTCGAACGGGACGTCGTGGCCGGGCGCGAGTGCGACCGTCCGGCGCGCCGCGAGGCCGGCGACGAGGCCGGCGATGGCATCGACGTCGACCGTCTCGGGGTCGTAGCCGAGCAGCGCGAGCATGATGGCCTGGTCCGTGCAGTGGCCGCGGCCCGTGAGCGCGAGCGAGCCGTAGAGCCGCACCTGGACGCCCGAGACGGCCGCGAGCCCGACGCTCGCGTCGAGCTCGCCGAGCCAGCGCTGGACGGCGCGCCACGGCCCGAGCGTGTGCGACGAGCTCGGCCCGACGCCGACCTTGAGCATGTCGAAGACCGAGAGCGCGTCCATCAGGTGCCAGGTTGTGCCGCGGCCGGCGCGGCGGGCCGGGCTGCGGCGAGCGCGGCCACGACGTCGGCCGGCGCGGCGCGGCGCGTGTAGTCCGCCTCGACGAAGGCGTAGGTGATCCTCCGGTCCGGCGCGACGACGTAGGTCGCCGGCACGGGCAGCTCCCACGAGGCGTCGCCGTTGGAGCGCGCGAGGTCGATGCCGGCGGCGCGGTACCGCTGCCGGACGTCGTCGCCGACGCGGAAGACGAGCCCGAACTCGCGCGCGACGCGGTTGCCGGCGTCCGAGAGGACCGGGAACGTCAGACTCTGCCGCTCGACGATCGTCACCGACGAGTCGGGCGTCTGCGGGCTCACGGCGATCATCCGCGCCGCGGCCGCCTCGACGTCCGGCAGCGCCTGCTGGAGCCCGCGCAGCTCGGCGTTGCAGTACGGGCACCACGAGCCGCGGTAGAACGCGAGCACGACCGGCCCGGAGGCGAGCAGGTCGCTCAGCCGGACCGTCCGGCCCATCGCGTCGGGCAGCTCGAAGTCGGGCGCGGTGTCGCCGACCTTCAGCGCGAGGTCCACGGCCTCGTCGGCCGTGAGCGAGCCGGCGACGGGCGGCGCGCCGGTCGTGTCGAGCCGGGCTGCGTCAGGCGCGGCGTCGGAGCGCGGGCCGGCGGGCGGCGGGTCGCCGCAGGCGGCGAGCACGGCCGCGAGCAGGACGAGGCCGGCGAGGCGGGCTGAGAGCAGCGGCGCGGAGAACAGCGGCATGGGCGGCGGGGTTGGCGGACGCAACGTACCCCGCCGCGCGCGCGGTGTCCTCGGCCGCCCCGCCCGCCG
>JAYWIE010000399.1:0-2677 GCA_043789155.1 Rubricoccaceae bacterium
CGCGACGGCCGCGGCCCTGCTGGCCGCGGCCGGGCCAGCCGCGGCGCAGCCGGCCGAGCCGCCGCCGCTGCCGGACACCACGGCCGCCCGCTTCGGCTCGAGCACGGCCCTCGCGCTGCGCCTGTCCGAGGACGGCCTCGGGGCCGGGGCCGAAGCCCGCACGCGCCTCACGGACGATCTCTCGTTCGTCTTCGAGACTGCCCTCGCGGCCGCCCGCGACGAGCGCGAGCAGCAGTTCTTCGTCGGCCTGCTCGGCGAGACCGTCACGCCGCTCAAGCGGTCCTACGCCGTCCTCGTGCCGCTCCACCTCGGCCTCGAGCGCCGCCTCTTCCGGCAGGCCGTCGAGGACAACGTGCGGCCGTTCGTCGCCCTCACCGCCGGGCCGACGTTCGCCGTGCAGTGGCCCTACTTCGACGACCGCAACGGCGACGGCCTCCGCGACGCCGGCGAGGACCGCCTCGGCGCGTTCGACGGGCTCGGGGCCGCGCGCGTGCGCCTCGGGGCCGGCGGGACGCTCGCCATCGGCGTCGCCGCGGGCGGTGCGCGGCGGGCCGTGCAGAGCCTCCGCTTCGGCTTCACGGCCCACGTCTTCCCGGCCCGCGTAGACCTGCTCGAGCCGCAGCCGGGCGTCGCGAGCCCGTCGCGCCGCACCTTCTGGACGCCGACCGTCAGCTTCAACGTCGGACGCCTCCGGCGCTGACCGCGCCGCCGCGCGGGGCCGCAGCGCTACGTTGGGCCGCACCCCCGCCCCGCCCGCCGATGCGCCTCGCCCTGCTCCTGCTGCTCGCCGCGCCCTGCGCGGCGCAGACCGCCGACTCGCTCACCGCCCGCCTCGACCGGATCGTCGACGCCGCGCACGCCGCGGGCGCGTTCGACGGCGTCGTGCTCGTCGGCCGCGGCGACCGCGTCGTGTACGAGCGCGGCGTCGGGCTCGCGGACCGCTCGTGGGGCGTCCCCAACACGCCCGCGACGCGCTTCCCGTGGGCGTCGGTGACCAAGCAGCTCACGGCGACCGTCGTGCTGCAGCTCGTCTCGGAGGGCCGGCTGTCGCTGGACACGCCGCTCGGCGACGTCCTGCCCGGGCTGCGGGCCGACGCCGCCGGGCGCGTCCGCATCCGGCACCTGCTCACCAACGCCTCGGGCCTGCCCGACCCCGACGCCATCGCCGGCTTCTACGTCGCCGCCGACTCGACGCGCGACGCGCTCGTGGACGCCGCGCTGCGCGACGACCTCGCCTTCGAGCCGGGCGCGACGTTCCGCTACAACAACCTCGACTTCATCGCCCTCGGCCGCGCCGTTGAGGCGCTCACCGGGCAGCCCTTCCCCGACGTCCTGCGCGAGCGCGTGCTCGCGCCGGCCGGCATGACCGGGACCGTCCTGCTGGACGACGCCCGCATCGAGCCGCAGATGGCGACGGCCGCGGTCGCGCTCGGCGAGGGCCGCTTCGGGCCGCCGCCGCCGGTCCGCCTGGCGGCCTACGGCGCAGCCGGCGCGCTCGCCGGGCCCGTCGCGGACCTGTTCCGCTACGACCGGGCGCTGCTCGGCGGCCGCCTGCTCCCGGCCGCGCTCCGCGACTCGATGTTCGCCGCCGTGCCGGCGCTCGGCTTTGTCGCGCTCAGCGTGTGGACGTACCGCTTCGACGCCGGGCGGCCCGGCGGCCCGGTCCGCCTCGTCGAGCGGCAGGGCTGGATCGGCGGCTACCGGGCCCTCAACCTGCTCGCCCCGGACGACGATGTCGTCCTCATCGTCCTCGCCAACACCGACGCCGCGGACGTCTCGCAGACCTACGTCGGCTCAGGGTTCTCTGCCGGCCTCATCCGCGCCGCCCTCGCGCCCGACTGACGCTGGCGCGAGGCGCACGGACGGTCTGCTTGGCTAGGCAGAAACCCTCCTACACCGTCATCCTGAGCTTGCCGAAGGATCTCTGACGAGCGACAGGGTCGGGTCAGGTACGGTCCGAGCGCCTCGCTCGGTAGAGATCCTTCGACACCGCCGCCTCTCGGCGGCGGGCTCAGGATGACGATGCGGAGATGCCCCCACCAGACAGCTTCTCAGGCGTAGTCCTCCATCGGCGGGCAGGCGCAGACGAGGTTGCGGTCGCCGAAGGCGTTGTCGACGCGCCCGACCGTCGGCCAGAGCTTGCGCTCGCGCGTGTGCGGCGCGGGCCACGCGGCCTGCTGGCGCGTGTAGGCGTGGCTCCAGTCGTCCGCCGTGACCTCGGCGAGCGTGTGCGGCGCGTTCTTGAGCACGTTGTCGGCGGCGTCCGCCGTGCCGAGCTCGAGCTCCTGGATCTCGGTCCGGATCGCGATCATGGCGTCGCAGAAGCGGTCGAGCTCGGCCTTGGACTCGCTCTCGGTCGGCTCGACCATCAGCGTGCCCGTGACCGGCCACGACATCGTGGGCGCGTGGAAGCCGTAGTCGATGAGGCGCTTGGCGATGTCCTCGGCCGAGACGCCGGCCTTCTGGAACGGGCGCACGTCGAGGATGAACTCGTGGGCGACGAGGCCGCCCGGCCCGCGAAAGAGGACGTCGTAGTGGCCGTCGAGCCGCTTCGCCATGTAGTTGGCGTTGAGGATGGCCACGAGCGAGGCCCGCCGCAGGCCGTCCGGCCCCATCATGGCGATGTAGCCGGCCGAGATGAGCAGGATCAGGGCGGAGCCGAACGGCGCGCCCGCGA
>JAYWIE010000400.1:0-2675 GCA_043789155.1 Rubricoccaceae bacterium
GCTCGCCGAGCGCGCCGCGGCCAGCGCGCAGACGGCGTCGGACGGCGCAGGTCTCGCACGTCGAAGGTAGCGGGCGGCGAGCCGGGACGGGCGGCGAACCGGGGCGCGCGCCGCCGGTACAGACAGCCCTCTCCCCCGCCCCGCCATGCCCACGTTCCAGGCCCTCGTCGCGACGCGCCTCTCGCCCCACTTCCGCGACGTCGCCGAGATCGTCACCGCGGACGTCCCCGATCCCGGCCCCGGCGAGCTGCTCGTACGGACGCGCTACGCCGGCGTCAACGCGACCGACGTCAACATCGCGGCCGGGCGCTACTCGTCCGCCCCCGTCCTGCCGCTCGCACTCGGGGCCGAGACGGTGGGCGTGGTCGAGGCCGTCGGCGACGGCGTGGCGGGGTTCGCAGTCGGGGACGCCGTCGGGACGATGGGCCTGGGCGGCTACCGCGAGGTGCAGCTCGTGCCGGCGGCGCAGGCGGTCCCGCTGCCCGAGGCGACGCCCGAGATGGTGGCGCTGTTCGTGAGCGGCCTCACGGCGTCGATCGCCCTGAGCGTGACGGGCGAGATGACCACCGGCGAGACGGTCCTGGTGACGGCGGCCGCGGGCGGGACGGGCCAGGTCGCGGTCCAGCTCGCGCACCTCGCAGGCAACACGGTCATCGGGACGTGCAGCACGCCGGAGAAGATGGACCTGCTGCGCGAGATCGGCTGCGACCGGCCCGTCAACTACCGCGAGGAGGCGCTCCGGGACGTCCTGAAAGAGGCCGCGCCACGCGGGCTCGACCTCGTCTACGAGTGCGTCGGCGGCGACCTGTTCGACACGGCCGTCCGGGCGCTCGCCGTGCGCGGCCGGCTCGTGAGCATCGGCTACATCGGCGAATACGTCGAGGGCCTCGAGAGCGTGACGGGGCCGCGCGTCTACGCGCACCTGCTCCAGAAGTCGGCGAGCGTGCGGGGCTTCTTCCTGCCGCACTTCGCGCGGGCCTATCCCGAGCACCTCGCGCGCCTGACGGCGCTGCTGGCCGCGGGCACGCTCCACATCGAGGTGGACCCGACCGAGTTCGTCGGCCTCGGGCGCGTCGCGGACGCGGTCGAGCACCTGCACAGCGGCCAGAGCCGCGGCAAGGTCGTCGTGAGGATGTCGTGAGCCGCACCGGTCGCGTCCGGACCATGACGTCCGACACGTGACGCAGGGCCACAGCATGCTGTGGCCCTGCCGGGCATGGCGGTGAGAAGGCCACGGCGTGCTGTGGCCCTACGCGCATCACAGATGTCGCGCCGGAACAAACGGGGACGTCCCGGTCCAATCCCGCATCCCGCATCCCGCATCCCGCATCCCGCATCCCATGCCCGACCTCCCCGCCGCCTTCGACCTCACCGGAAAGACCGCCCTCGTCACCGGTGCGAGCCGCGGCATCGGCCGCGCCATCGCGCAGGCCCTCGCCGCCGCCGGGGCCAGCGTCGTGCTCGCGAGCAGGACACAGGAAGACCTCGACGCCGTCGCGGCCGAGATCGCCGCCGCCGGCGGGCGCGCCCTCGCCGTCGCGGCCCACACCGGGTCGGACGCCGCCGTCGAGGCGCTCGTCGCCCGGGCCGTCGAGGCCTTCGGCGGCGTCGACGTGCTCGTCAACAACGCGGCGACGAACCCGCACTTCGGGCCGGCGCTGACGGCCGACGCGGCGCAGTGGGACAAGATCTTCGACGTCAACGTGAAGGGCTACGCGCGCACGATCCGGGCCGTCGCGCCGTCGATGCGAGCCCGCGGCGGCGGGTCCGTGATCAACGTGGCGTCCGTCGCCGGCGAGCGGCCGCTGCCGGGCATGGGCGTCTACTGCGTCTCGAAGGCGGCCGTGCTGATGCTCACCGAGGTCCTCGCGGCCGAGCTCGCGCGCGACCGGATCCGCGTCAACGCCCTCGTGCCGGGCTTCGTCCGGACGGCCTTCTCGCAGGTGCTGTGGGAGGACGAGGGCGCGGCCCAGCGAACGCTCCAGCTCGTCCCGCAGCGGCGCATGGCCGAGCCCGAGGAGCTCGGCCCGCTCGCGCTCTACCTCGCGTCCGGCGCGTCGGCGTTCGTCACCGGGTCGCGCTTCCGCATCGACGGCGGGCAGCTCGTCGGGACGCCGGGGATGTGACCGTCGGAGGCGCTGCGGCGGGGGCGTAACATGGCGCGCCGCCCGCCTGCCCGCCGTGTCCCCGATCTCCGCCGCCCGCCTCGGCCTCGTGGTGAGCCTCACCGTGCTGGCGCTGAAGACGGTCGCGTACCGGCTCACGGGCTCGGTGTCGCTGTACTCGGACGCGCTCGAGTCGGTCGTCAACGTCGCGGCCGCGGCCGTGGCGCTCGCCGCGATCCGCGTCGCGGCGACGCCGCCCGACGAGAACCACCCGTACGGGCACACCAAGGTCGAGTATTTCTCGGCCGTCATCGAGGGCGCGCTGATCGTGTTCGCCGCCGTCGAGATCGTGCGCGCGGCGTGGGGCCGCTTCGCCGCGCCGGTCGCGCTCGACGTCGGCGCGGCCGGCATCGCCTTCGCCGTCGCCGCGACGGTCCTGAACGGCGTCTGGGCGAGCGTGCTCGTCCGGACCGGCCGCCGCCACCGCTCGCCCGCCCTCGTCGCCGACGGCCGCCACCTCTGGAGCGACGTCGTGAGCACGGTCGGCGTGCTGGCCGGCATCGCCCTCGC
>JAYWIE010000401.1:0-2661 GCA_043789155.1 Rubricoccaceae bacterium
AGGTCGGCCCCGCCCTCGTCGAGCAGCGCGCGCGCCTCGTGCGGCTCGACGAGCATCACGTCCGTGACGACGCCCGACGCGACGAGCGCGTCGGCGAGAGCCGCCGAGGCGTGGCCGGGCCAGACGGCGAGCGTCACTTGGGGCTGACGCGGCGCTTCTCCTGGATGCGCGCCGCCTTGCCGCGCAGGCCGCGGAGGTAGTACAGCTTCGCGCGGCGAACGCGGCCCTCGCGGACGACCTCGACGCGCGCGATGCGCGGGCTCGCGAATGGGAACACGCGCTCGACGCCGACCGAGTTCGAGATCTTGCGGACCGTGAAGGTGCGCGACGCGCCCGAGTTCTGGATCGCGATCACGACGCCCTCGTAGAGCTGCACGCGCTCCTTCTCGCCCTCGATGACGCGGACGTGGACGCGGACGGTGTCGCCGGGGGCGAAGGACGGGTGGTCGTCGCGGATCTGGGAGGCCTCGATGAGGCCGAGAAGGTCGGTCGCCATGGCGGTAGAAGCTCGGTCGGGTGATGCCGCGCGCGTCGCGCGCGTGCAGCCTGGAAGGTACGGGAACGGAGGCCGCGGCCGGAGCCGCGGGTGAGGTCTATGCGGACTCTTCGCCGGACGGCGAATCGCCGCGCAGGATGCCGGCAAGGCCGGTTTGGGCGTCGTCGTCGTCGGGCAGCAGGTCCGGCCGGCGGGCGCGCGTGCGGGCGAGCCGCTGCGCCTCGCGCCAGTCGAGGATGGCCCCGTGGTCACCGGACATCAGCACCGGCGGGACGTCCATGCCGCGGAACGAGGCCGGGCGCGTGTAGCTCGGCGCGTCGAGCAGGCCGTCCTGGAACGAGTCCGACAGCGCCGACGCCGCGTCGCCGATGACGCCGGGGAGGATGCGCGCGAGCGCGTCGATGAGCACGAGCGCGGGCAGCTCGCCGCCGGAGAGCACGTAGTCGCCGATCGAGACCTCGCGCGTGACGAGCGTCTCGCGCACGCGCTCGTCGATGCCCTTGTAGTGGCCGGCGATGAGGACGTAGCGCCGGCCGAGCGAGAGCCGGTTGGCGAGCGGCTGCGAGAGCGTCTCGCCGTCGGGCGTGAGGTAGATCACGTCGTCGACGGCCTCGCCGTCACGCGCAGCGGCCTCGAGCAGGGACTCGATGCAGGCGAAGAGCGGGCCCGGCGTGAGCACCATGCCGCCCTTGCCGCCGTACGGCTCGTCGTCGATCTGGCGGTAGTTGCCCGTCGCCCAGTCGCGCAGGCCGTGCACGCGGACGTCCAGCAGGCCCTTGTCGCGGGCGCGGCGCAGGATCGAGTGGTCCAGCGGGCTCCGGACGAGCTCGGGCAGGACGGTGACGAGGTCGATGATCACAGAAATTCAAGTTTGGAGTTTGGAGTTTGGAGTTTGAGGGTACCCTCTTCAAACTCCAAACTTCAAACTGGTTCTTCGCCGTCCCCTTCCACCTCGTCGCCGTCGCCGTCGATCAGGCCGTCGGGCGGGCGGACGAGCAGGCGGCGGGCGGGCATATCGACGGCGAGGACGAACTCGGGCACGTCGGGCAGGAGGACCTCGGAGCCGTCCGGGCGGGCGATGCCGAAGAGGAGCTGCGCGCCGTCGTAGAGGTCGCGGACAGTCCCGATGCACGTAGCCGGGTCGCCGGCGTCGTCGACGGTCCAGACGTCGAGGCCGACGAGGTCGTGCAGGAACGCCTCGCCGTCGGCGAGCGGCGGCAGGTCGGCCGCGGCCGCGTAGACGTTGTGGTTGCGCAGCGTGTCGGCCTCCTCGGGCGTGGTCAGCCCGTCGAGCTTGACGAGCACGACGACTTTGCCCTTGGGGTACTGAAAGCGGACGTTCTCGACGATTCGGGCCGTCGCCGTCTCGGCCGTCTTACCGACGTAGACATGGCGGAGCGCGCCGAAGCGGGCCGGGTCGTCGGTCTCGGGCGTGAGCTTGAGGTCGCCGCGGATGCCGTGCGGGCGGCCGAGGCGGCCCATGAGCAGAAGCTGGTCGGGGTCCATCACAGGAGTCGGAAACGAACACGTCCCGCACACTCGGGCGAGTGCGCGGGACGTGTCGGAAGGAAAGGCTCAGGCCTTCGCGTCGTCGGCACCCTCGGCGGGGTCCGCAGTGTTGACGGCGTCGGTCGTCTCCGCGCCCGTGTCGGCGTCGGCCCCGGAGCCCGGCTCCGTGCCGGCGACGGGCTCGGCCTCGACCGGGGCGTCCGCCGGGGCGTCGTTGCCGTCGGCTGCGGCGGTGTCGGCCTGCGCGACGACCGCGGCCTGCGCGTCGGCAGCGACGGCCTCGGCCGTGTCCTCGGTCGTGGCGGGCTGCTCGGCCGCGGCGGCCGGGGCCGCCTCGGCGACCGCCTCGGGCGTGGCGTCGGCCGTGGCAGCGTCGGCACCGGCGTCGCCCGCAGCCTCGATCTCGGCCTGCTCCGTCGCGACCGTCTCGCCCGCCTCCTCGGCGGCCGTGGCCGTGTCGGCCGGGCCGTCGACGACGGCCGTCTCGGCCGCGATCGTGGACGGCTCGTCCGTCCCCTGCACCGCGGCCTGATCGGCCCCGAGGCTCGGGTCCGGCGCGGCGGACGTGTCGCCCATCGGCTCGGGGTTCGCCTCGGCCGCATTCTCGGCGGCGGCCATCGCCTGGACATCAGCAAGCTCCGACGTCGGCGCGGCGT
>JAYWIE010000402.1:0-2660 GCA_043789155.1 Rubricoccaceae bacterium
GACGCCGACCTCCGCGCCGCCGTCGCCGCGGCGACGTCGCCCGAGGCCCTCGACGACGCGCTCGCGACGCTCGCGCGCATCCGGACCCACGCCGAGGGCGTCGCCCCGGCCGTCGCCGGCGACGGCCACGCCGCTCCGGCCGAGATCGCCCCCGCCCGCCGCGCCGGCGACGCCTGACGCTGTCAGAAGCTGACTATAGAATGGCTTTTCACCTGGCCGTCATTCCCGCGCACGCGGGAACCAGTGTGCCGAGCGCCGTGCCACGACTCTGGATTCCCGGTCGGGGCCGGGAATGACGGCGGTTTGAGCTTCTCCGTGCATTCATAGTCAGCCTCTCAGTGCGTGAGTCCTGCTCACCTCACTATGGTCGGTCCGAAACGCGCCCGCGCTGGCCATGGACCGAGAGTCCGTCTACCACGCTGATCCCGAGATTCTCGGAGGCACGCCCGTGTTCGTCGGAACCCGCGTGCCGATCGACACGCTCCTCGCCCTCCTCCGGAACGGGAAGCGGATCGACGACTTCAGGGACGACTTCCCGACCTCGCCGAGCGGGAGCTGACGGCGCACGCATGATCCGCGTCCTGCGGGTCCGGTAGCGCCGGGCGTCAGCCGGCCAGCTCCGCGAGCGCGGCCCACCGCTCGACGTCCGCCTCGAGCGCGGCTGCGATCTCGCCCAGCTCGCGCGACAGTGTGACCGCCGCCCCGGCGTCCGACGGGTTGCCGGCGAGCAGCGCCTCGATCTCGGCCTGCCGCGCCTCGGCGGCCGCGATGCGCGCCTCGACCTCGCCGAGCTCGCGCTTCTCGGCGTACGACATCCGGGCCGGCGCTGCGGCGGGCGCGGCGATGGGCTTCGGGCGCGCGGCCCGTGCCGACTCGGCCGCGGCGTCCGCTGCGGCGCGCTCGGCGCGAATGTCGAGGTAGGCCGAGTAGCCGCCCATCGACTCGCGCAGCGTCCCGTCGGGCTCGAAGCGGAAAAGGTGCTCGGCCGTGCGGTCGAGAAAGTGGCGGTCGTGCGAGACGACGACGACGCAGCCGGCGAACGTGTCGAGGTACTCCTCCAGAGCCACCAGTGTCGGGATGTCGAGGTCGTTGGTCGGCTCGTCGAGCAGCAGCACGTTGGGCGCGCTCATGAGGATGCGGAGCAGGTACAGCCGCCGGCGCTCGCCGCCCGAGAGCAGCCCGACCGGCGTGTACTGCTGCGGGCCGGGGAAGAGGAAGCGCTCGAGCATTTGCCCGGCCGTGATGAACGAGCCGTCGGCCGTCTTGACGACCTCGGCCACCGCCGAGATGTAGTCGATGAGGCGGACGTCGTCGTCGAGCGCGCGGCTTTCCTGGTCGTAGTAGCCGACCGAGACCGTCGGCCCGCGCACGACGGTGCCGGCGTCGGGCGCGAGGCGGCCGGCGATCATCTCGAGCAGCGTCGTCTTGCCGGCCCCGTTGGGCCCGATGATGCCGACGCGGTCCTGCCGCGTAAAGAGGTAGGTGAAGTCGCGGACGAGCACGCGGTGCGTGCCGTCGGGCCGGTCGAAGCCCTTGCTCACGCCCTCGACCTCGACGACCTTGGTGCCGAGGCGCGTCGCGGCCGAGGCGATCTCGATCTCCTGCGCCGGCCCCTCCTTCGGGGCCGAGATGAGCGACGTCGCGCGGTCGACGCGCGCCTTCTGCTTGGTCGTGCGGGCCTTGGCTCCGCGGCGGAGCCACGCGAGCTCGCGTTTGGCGAGCTGGGCCGTCTTCTGGGCCTCGGCCTCCTGCACGGTCTCCTGCTCGGCCTTCTGCTCGAGGTAGTCCGAGTAGCGGCCGATGTAGCGCGTGAGGGTGCCGCGGTCGACCTCGACCATGCGGTTCGTGACGCGCTCGAGGACGTAGCGGTCGTGGGTGACGAGCATGAGCGCGCCCGTGAAGCGGGCGAGCGTGGCCTCGAGCCACTCGACGGTCTCGGCGTCGAGGTGGTTCGTGGGCTCGTCGAGGATGAGCAGGTCCGGCCGCTCGACGAGCGCGCGCGCGAGGGCGACGCGCTTGCGCTGCCCGCCCGAGAGCGTCCCGACGAGCGCGTCGGTGTCGGGCAGGCCGAGGCGGTCCAGGAGGGCGCGCGCCTCGGCGTCGAGGCTCCACGCGCCGAGCGCGTCGATGCGGGCCGCGAGCGCCATCACGCGGTCGACGTCGGCCTCGGTCTCGGCCGAGTGCGAGGCGGCGTCGTAGGCGCGGAGCACCTGCATCGCCTCGCCGTCGCCGGCGAGCACGGCCTGGAGCGCCGAGTCGGCGTCGGAGAGCTCGGGCCGCTGCGGCAGGAAGCCGATGCGCGTCGCGCCGTGGCGGATGACGCGCCCGCCGTCGGGCGGCTCGACGCCGGCCGCGATGCGCAGCAGCGTCGTCTTGCCGGCCCCGTTGACGCCGATCACGCCGACCTTCTCGTCGGCCTCGACGACGAGGCTGGCGTCGGCGAGCAGGGGGCGGACGCCGTAGGACTTGCGGACGCCGTCGAGGGTCAGGAGGGGCATGGGGTCGACCCGGCGGGTCTGAGGGCCAGAGGTGCGGCCCGGAAAATGGGACCGGTTCGCCTGGCGGACCACGAAGAAGGCACCCGGTGCGCCCCGGCGCGCGGTCCACCCGTGAACCCAAGCCCCGTAGGGGCACAGCTTGCTGTGCCCGCCTTCCCGAAT
>JAYWIE010000403.1:0-2657 GCA_043789155.1 Rubricoccaceae bacterium
CCGCGCCCAGCACGAGGTCGGTCTCGACTCCGTGCCGCCGGAGCAGCCGCTGCGCCACGAGAGCCTGCGTCAGGCAGGGGCGTTCCGGGAGCACGCGCCGCGCGACGGCCGCGACGGCCCACAGGACCAGGTGCGCCCGCGCAAGGTCGGGCGGGCCGGGGCGGGCCGTCTGCCGCTGAGACGCGGCTGAGATGCGCCGCCACGGGACGACGACGAGCGTCGCACGCGTGAGGGCGGTCCAGAGAGCGGCCTGCCCGAGTGCCGCCCACTGCGAGCCCGACAGCCGGAAGGCCGTGTGGAGGGCGCGCGAGAGCCGGGGAGCAAGTGTCCGCATCATGGCAGGTGGAACGGCGGTCAGCCCACGCGGATCATGCCCCGCTGCTCGAGGTCTCGGACGAACGCCGTCACGTCGGCGCTGAGCTGCCCGCGGTCGACCTCAAACTCCTCGTGGAGACGGCGGACAATCTCGCCGATCGTGGTCGGCGAGTGGGCCAGCGCCAGGATCCGGGCCGCTACCTCGTTGAGGCCGAAGTACATCCCGGACGCCGGGTCTAGAACGACTGCTTCGTTTCCGAGGTCGGCGACGGTAAGATCCTGTGAGATGACGACAGGCGTCTCGGGCGGAAGGGTCATACGAGAGAATTAAGAAGCGGAGAGACGCCTGAAGGTAACGTCGCCCGCCCGATGGCCGGAGAGGCAGGGCAGGTACGGACAGAGCAGGGTCGGCGTTCTGGGAGCGCCCGGCTCATCCGTGCGCGCCGCTGAGGGCCGATCCATACGTCTAGGAGCCTATTGACACACGTGAGAGTTCAGGAGTGCTAGACCCGTCGCCGGTGGACGCCGCAGGCGCAGGCGAGAGGTCCAGACCGGAGCCGTCACCGGAGCCGTCGCCGAACGCGGAGCCGCCGGGCGCGAGGTAGGGACCCGCCGGGCGCACAGTAGCCCGGCCGGCGACCCGGTCGGCGGGCAGCGCGACCATCATCGGGCGCTGGTACGGAAGCCGGATGTACCCGAGCCGCAGCAGAAGCCCTGCCGCGAGCGCGCCGCCGCCGGCCACGGCTCCTGCCACGCCGCCGAGGCCGGACGAGCTGGCGAGCACGGCGAGCAGGCCGAACCCCGCGGCGACGAGGTAGAGCGTGATCACGGCCCGCTTCGTCGACATCCGGTCGGCCATCCGGTGGTGGATGTGGTCGCGGTCGGGCGCGAACATGGCCTTCCCGCCCGCCACGCGGCGGGCGACCGAGAGCGACGTGTCCAGAAGCGGCAGCCCGAGCGCCAGAACAGGCACGAGCGGAGCGAGCGACGGGTTGCTGTTGCCAGGGCTCGAGAGCGAGTAGACGGCGAGGGCATAGCCGAGGAACAGGCTCCCCGAGTCGCCCATGAAGATGGACGCCGGGTTGAAGTTGTACAGCAGGAACCCGATGAGCGAGCCGACCAGCAGCGTCGCCACGAGCACCGCCGAGACGTCGCCCCGGAAGCCGAACGCGAGCGCCATGCTCGCGAAGGCGATCGCGGCCACGCCCGAGGCCAGCCCGTCCACGCCGTCGATGAGGTTCACGGCGTTCATCACCCCGACGATCCAGAGCGCCGTGAGCGGGATCGACCAGAGCGCGCCCGTGAACACGTCGCTCCCGACGAACGGGACCGTGCTGAGGTCGATCCGGTAGCCGGCCTGCAGCAGCGCCCACGCCAGCAGGATCTCGACGGCGAACTTGGTCTTGAACCCGAGCCCGCGCACGTCGTCCACGAACCCGACCATCACCACGAGAACCGCCCCGAGGTACACGACCGGGTGCAGCATGGTGACGTGGAGGCCCGCGAGCGGCGCGACCACGCTCACGGTCACCAGTGCCACCGCGACGCCGAAGAAGATGGCGATGCCGCCCACCGAGGGCGTCGTGGTGGTGTGGAGCTTGCGGAGCCCGTCGGGCGTGTCCGTCCACTGCCGGCGGAGCGCGAGGTCGCGGACGGCCGGGGTCAGGAGCGCCGTCACCGCGAAGGCGACGCCGGCCCCGAGGAGCACGAGGAGGAAGAACGGCATGACGGAGGGGTCAGCGGCCCCCGCGGGCGACGAGGTAGACGAGCGAGACGAGCGATGCGACGCGCCCCGCGACTTCGAACACCTGCAGAACCGTGACGCGCTTGCGGACCGCCTCGTACTCGACGTTGACGTTGATGACGTCGCCGGTCTGGAGGGCGGGGTGCTGCTCGGGCTCGAGGAAGACCCGGTCGGCCGGAGCCCGGTAGATGAGCCGGCGGGCACCGCCCTCGTCCCGGAGCACCGAGACGGTCGTCGTGCGGATGGCCTGCTCGGTCGAGTCGCTGCGGGTCGTGCCGCCGGCGAGCGCGAGCGCCTGCACGAGCGTCGTGCCGGTCTCGAGGCGGTAGACCCCGTTCCGGACGCCCTCGCCGACCATGACGACCCGGACGGTCGGGGCACCCGGTTCGGTGAAGACGTAGTAGGCCGTCCCGCGAGCGTCGACCTCGCCGGGGAGGACGGCGGTGGGGTCCTGGGCCGAGGCGGCGGGCGCGAGCGCGGCCGCCACAGCGGCCCACAGGGCGACCGCTCTCCACCCGGGGGCGTGGCGGGACCGGAGCGTAGAGAGGGTGGTCATGCAGTCAGACGGATGGGGTGACGGTGGGAGGCGGGGAGTGCG
>JAYWIE010000404.1:0-9398 GCA_043789155.1 Rubricoccaceae bacterium
CGGCGACGGGGACGAGGGTGTCGGGCATCGGGGAGGGGAGGGCTGGAAGCGCTTTCGGTCCCCTACGCGCGTGACCCCGGTCTGTGCCCGGCGCAGCGAGTTCGTGCCTGCCCCAGGCCGCCGCGCCGCCCCCGTCGCCGAACCGCAGACGTCGCCGAACCGCGGGCGTCGGTGCACCGCGGACGTCGGTGCACCACGGGCGTCGGTGCACCGCGTAGGGCCACAGCACGCTGTGGCCGTGCCGAGCATGGCGGTATGAAGGCCACAGCACGCTGTGGCCCTACGGGTTCGGGCGTGGATGATCGAACGGCACGGGCAGCCCATTCAACGCGGCATTTCATCCCGCATCCCGCATCCCGCATCCCGCATCCCGCATCCCGCATCCCCTCACGACGCGTTGACGATCACGACCGGGCAGGGCGCGTCGCGGAGAATGCGCTCGACGCGCGGGCCGAGGAAGAGGCGGTCCGGGCCGGGCTTGACGTCCGTGCCCAGCACGATGAGGTCGAAGCCACCGCTGCGCGCCATCTCGACGATGGCCGTCTCGGGCGTGCCCTCGGCGACGAGCGCGCGGGCCGTCGCCCCACCGGCGCGCCCGCGCTCGGCGATGGCCTCGGCGATCTGCCGGCGCGCGTCGAGCTCGTGGCCGGGGCCGGCGGCGTCCGGCACGTCCGGCGACGGACCGCGGCCGACGAGCCGGCGGGCGCGGTCGCGCCAGCCGGTCGGGACGGGCTCGGGCCGGGGCGCGGGCGGGACGACCGTCAGGACCGTCACCTCCTCGCCGGGCTCGGTCGCGAGCGCGAACGCGACCTCGGCCGCGTGGCGGGCTGCGGCCGAGCCGTTGGTCGGGACGAGGATGCGCCGCGGCGGCCACGGCCGGCTGCCCGACGCCTGCACGATGACCGTCGGGCAGGGCGCGAGGCGGATGAGGTCGTCCATGACCGGGCTGAACAGCGCCGCGTCCGTCGCCGTGTGGCCCTCGGTCGCGCCGAGCATGAGCAGCTGGTAGTTCTTCTCGGCCTCCTCGAGGATCGCCACCGGCGGCTCGTCCGTCGTGACCGCCTTCACCGTGACCTCGCGGGCCGTGAACTCGGGGCGGACGGTCTCGAGGAAGGCGACGCCGAGGGCCCGGTTTTTCTCGGCCGTCGCCGTGAGCAGCGTCAGCGAGACCGGCGCGCGCGCGGCGAGCCGCGCCACGAGGTGCGCCTCGATGTGGTGGACGCCCGCGAGGCCGTCGGGCCGGCGGCGGACGGGCAGCAGCACCCGGCGGACCTGCGCGATGAGGCTGTCGGCGGCCATCTCCTCCTGCCGCAGCCGCTCGAGCTCCTGCGCCTCGGGCACGACGTGCGAGAGCGCCCACCGCAGCGCCGGCGGGGCCATCAGCGACGTCACGACGGCCATCAGGACGATGATCGAGAACATGTCCTGCGTGAGGATGCCGAGCGAGAGGCCGATCGTCGCGACGATGATCTCCATCGCGCCGCGCGCGTTCATGCCGGCCCCCATCGCGAGCGCCGTCCAGTGGTCGCGCCGGCCGATGAGCCGCGCCCCGGCGTAGGTCCCGGCGATCTTGCCGAACGAGGCCACGAAGACGACCGCGGCGGCGATCCCGAGCAGGCCGGGGTCCAGCAGGCTCTGGAGGTTCACCTTGAGCCCGGCGACGCCGAAGAAGACCGGCGCGAAGACGGCCAGCGTCATCGTCTCGATCTTCTCGAGCACGTCCGGCGGCAGCTGCACGAAGTTGGAGAACAGCAGGCCGACGAAGAACGCGCCCAGCACGGCCTCCATGCCGAGGCCCTGCGTGAGCGCGCCCCACGCGAACGTCAGCACGAGCACGAGCGTCACGAGGCGGTCCGGGGCGCGGACCTCGTCCTGCACGACCCGCGCGAGCCGGCGCACGAGCCACCGCCCGGCCGTGAGCGTGACTACCACGAACAGCGCCACGCGGCCGAACGCGAGGCCCACGCCGCCCGCGGTCACCGCCTCGCCCCCGGCCAGCCCGGCCACGATCGAGAGCAGCACCCACCCGATGGCGTCGTCGGTCATGCCCGCCGCCAGGATCGTCTGCCCGACGTCGCGGCGCATGAGGTTGAGGTCCATCAGCACCTTCGCGATGACCGGGATCGCCGAGATCGACATCGCCGTCGCGACGAAGAGCGCGAACACGAGCCGCTTCGAGGGGTCGGCGAGGAACGCCTCGGGCAGATACCACCCGAGCGCGAAGCCGGTCGTGAACGGCACGACGATGCCGCCGAGCGACGCGCCCATCGCCGCCCGCGCCTGTCTGCGGATGAGGCTCAGGTCCGTCTCCATCCCGGTCACGAGCAGCAGCAGCATCACGCCGATCATCGACACGACCTCGAGCAGGTGCCCCGCGAGCGGCGTCTGCGGCACGATCCACGCCCCGGCGGCCGGCACGAGCGAGCTGAGCAGGCTCGGCCCGAGCAGGATGCCCGCCATGATCTCGCCGACGACGGACGGCTGCCCCAGGCGCTGCGCGACCTCGCCGAGCGCGCGCGCGGAGAACAGCAGGACGGCGACCTGCACCAGCAGGACGAGGACGTCGTGGTGGGGCGCGGCGGTGAACGGGGCCATCGGGTGTGTGCAGGTGACGGTCCGAGACGCCCGGCCGGGCGGCGTGTTCGTGCGCAGGCGAGAATCCGCGCGCCGATCGGGTCGGAAGAGGCAGGGCTTCACGTCAGAAGTACGGCCGGCCGAGGCCCGTCGTACCTTGCGGCCCGGTTCCTACCCCGTCTGAGATGTCTGCCCCTCTCGTCCGACGGTCGACCCGGCCGTCGCGCATCTCGCCGAAGGGCCAGGTCACCGTCCCCAAGCCCGTCCGCGACCACCTCGGCCTCGACGCCGGCAGCGTGGTCGAGTTCGAGGTCACGGCCTCCGGCGACGTTGTGCTCCGCAAGCGGCTGGCCTCGGCGCGGCCGCTCCGGGGGCTCCTCGCCGCCTACGCGCCGGCCGGCGCGCCGCCGAGCGTCGCCGAGCTCGACGCAGGCATCGGCCGCGAGGTCGAAGGCCTCGACCGCCGCTCGCGGGCGGGCGACGGCTCGCGGACGGGCGATGAGTAGACCGGGACCGCGTGGCATCGACACGAACGTCCTCGTCCGCTACGTGGTGCAGGACGACCCGGAGCAGTCCGCCCTCGCCCGTGCGTTCGTCGAGGACGACCTCACAGCGCAGGACCCGGGGCTCGTGCATCCGGTCGTGCTGTGCGAACTCGTGTGGGCGCTGCGTCAGGTGTACAAGGTGCCTCGGCCCGAGATCGTGGCCGCGCTCCGGGTCCTGCTGTCCATCGACACCCTCCGCGTGCTCGGCGAGGCCTCCGTCCGCGACGCGCTCGAGCTGTACGACGCGGGCGCAGTGGACTTTGCCGACGCGCTGCTCGCCGTCGAGTACGAGAGCGCCGGGACGGGCCTGGTGACGTTCGACCGCCGGGCGGCGCGGCTTCCCGGCGCGCGGCTCCTCGGCGCGTGACCGTGCCTTCGGGGCCGTGACACGCGGGTGACGCCGGCCGGGCCTAGATTGGCCGTCCCCCCGACACCCCCGCACGATGGCCGAGACGCAGAGCTACACCGGAGCCGACATCCAGGTCCTCGAAGGCCTCGACCCCGTCCGCAAGCGGCCGGGCATGTACATCGGCGGGACGGGCAAGGCCGGCCTGCACCACCTCGTCTGGGAGATCGTCGACAACGCCGTCGACGAGGCGACCAACGGCTACGCGAGCCTTATCGAGGTCACGCTCCACGCCGACGGCCGGACGGTCTCGGTGTCCGACAACGGCCGCGGCATCCCGGTCGACGTCATCCCGGGCCGGGGCGTCTCGGCGCTCGAGGTCATCCTGACGACGCTCCACGCCGGCGGCAAGTTCGACGGCTCGTCCTACGTCACCTCGGGCGGGCTGCACGGCGTCGGGTCCAGCGTCGTCAACGCGCTCTCGGAGTCGCTCGTGGCCGAGGTCAAGCGCGACGGCCGCCTCCACGAGCAGCGCTTCGCGCGCGGCGTGCCGCTCGCGCCGGTCCGCGTCGCCCGCGAGAACGTCCGCGGCACCGGCACGACGGTCACGTTCCTGCCGGACGAGGCCATCTTCGGCCCGCTCCGCTTCGACGCCGACGTCATCCGCGAGACGCTCGAGATCAAGACGTACCTCAACGGCGCGCTGCGGATCGTCTTCCGGGACGAGCCGGCAGGGCTGCGCCACGAGTTCGTCCACGAGGGCGGCATCGCCGAGTACCTCGACCGCCTCGTCGCCGAGCAGAAGACGCGGCGCGTCCACGCCGAGCCGTTCGTCGTCCGGCAGACGGCCCTCGCGGACGGCCTCCGGGCCGAGATCTGCTTCGTCTGGACCGAGGCCCCGCGCGAGACCGTCGCCTCGTTCGTCAACGGCATCCCGACGCGCGACGGCGGCACGCACGAGCAGGGCCTCCGCGACGGCGTCACGCGCGCCGTGCGGACCTACATCGACACGCACGACCTCGGCCAGAAAAAGCTCGAGCTCACGGCGGACGACATCCGCGAGGGCCTCGTCGGCGTCGTGAACCTGTTCCTCGTGGACCCGCAGTTCCAGGGGCAGACCAAGGAGAAGCTCAACAACCCCGAGGCCCGCGCCGCCGTGGCGGGCGCGTTCCGCGTCGAGTTCGAGCAGTACCTCAACGCCCACCCGACGGCCGCCGAGGCCATCGTCGCGCGCGTGATCCAGTCCGCCCGGGCGCGCGTGGCGAGCCGGGCCGCCGCCCAGCAGGTGCGGCGCAAGAGCGCCGTCTCGCACCGCCTCAACCTGCCTGGCAAGCTCTCGGACTGCTCCAGCACGGACCCCGCCGAGAGCGAGCTGTTCGTCGTCGAGGGCGACTCGGCCGGCGGCTCGGCCAAGCAGGGCCGCGACCGCCGCACGCAGGCCATCCTGCCGCTGCGGGGCAAGGTCCTCAACGCCGAGCAGGCCACGCGCGCCAAGGTCCTCGAGAACAAGGAGCTCTCGAACGTGGTCGACGCGCTCGGCTGCGGCCTCGGCGAGGACTTCGACGCGGCCAAGCTGCGCTACGGCAAGCTCATCCTGCTCATGGACGCCGACGCCGACGGCCTCCACATCGCGACGCTGCTCCTCACGTTCCTCTACCGCTACCTCCGGCCGCTCATCGAGGCCGGGCACGTCTACATCGGCCAGCCGCCGCTCTTCCGCGTCGACGCGGCCAAGGAGACCTTCTGGGCGCTCGACGAGGCCGACCGCGACCGGATCGTCGGTCGGATCCGCAAGAAGAACCCCCGCGCCACGGTCGAGATCACGCGCTTCAAGGGCCTCGGCGAGATGATGCCGAAGACGCTCCACGAGACCACGCTGGACCCCGAGCGCCGCCGCCTGCTCCGCGTCACCATCCCGGACACGGCGCGCGTGCTCACCGAGACGACGATCTCGGACCTGATGGGCAAGGACACCGCCCCGCGCTTCGCGTTCATCATGGACCACGCCGCCGAAGTCGAGGCCCTCGACGTCTGACGGAATCGCCTACCTTGGCTCAATGGAAGCGCCCCGAGACCCTGCGTTCACGCTCGACCGGACCGCCGTCGCGGTGTACCGCCTCGGTGAGGAGCCCCCGGCGCGCGAGTACTGGCTCACGCGCTCCGTCCAGGAGCGCCTCGCAGCGGGCGAGGAAATCCGCCGCCGCGCCTTCGGTCCCGACTATGACCCTTCCCAGCGACTTCAGAGAGTGTGCCGAGTCGTTCGTCGCTCGTGACGTCCGGTTCATGATCGTCGGCGGCCATGCCGTCATGACGTACGGATATGTTCGCGCGACGGACGATTTCGACCTGTGGGTCGACTCGGACCTCGACAACGGGGTCAGAGTCGTGAACGCACTCGCGGACTTTGGATTTGGAAGCCTCGGGCTTAGCGCACGTGACTTCGCGGAGCCGGACGCTGTCATCCAACTCGGCCGCCCGCCGTTCCGAATCGATATCCTCACGTCGATCTCGGGCGTCACGTTCGAGGCGTGTTACCCCTCGCGTCTCATGGTAGACGTGGGTGGGTCTGCGCTGCCGTTCATCGGCCGCGATTGCCTGCTCGCCAACAAGCGGGCCAGCGGTCGGCCCAAGGATCTGCTGGACGTTGAGGAGCTTGGCGGAAACGACGCGCCGCCAGGGTGAGGCGTGGCGCTCCCGAGCCGGGTGCGAATCGCCAGGCGGCACAGAACGGATCCACGCGTCGGTCGTGTGAGCGCTCCATTCTCACCGCCGACGCGATGACCCTGAACCACGTCCGCCGCGGCTCCGGCCCGCCGCTCCTCCTCGTTCACGGTCTCGGCGGCCACTGGCAGTCCTGGGAGACCGTCCTGGACCGCCTCGCGACCGAGCGAGAGGTCGTCGCGGTAGACCTGCCGGGCTTCGGCGAGACGCCGCCGCTGACCGGCACGCCGACGTTTACGGCGCTCACCGACGCTCTCGAGGCCTTTCTCGACGCCGAGGGCCTGCGCGGCGTCGACGCCGCCGGGACGTCGATGGGCGCGCGGATGGTGCTCGAGCTCGCCCGCCGCGGAGCCGTCGGCCGCGTCGTCTCGCTGGACCCGGGCGGTTTCTGGAACGTGCCCGAGCGCGCGGTTTTCGGCGCGACCGTCGGCGCGTCGGTGGCACTGCTGAAGGGGCTCCGCGACCGGCTGCCGGCCTTGATGCGGTCGGCGGCGGCCCGGCGGGCGCTGCTCGTCCAGTTCTCGGCGCACCCGGAGCGCCTCGCGCCCGACGTCGTCGCGCGCGAGCTCCAGAGCTTCGCCGACGCGCCCTCGACGCTGCCCGTGCTGCGGTCGCTGGTGACCGGCCCCGGCCAGGAGGGCATGCCGGCCGCGGCGCAGCCGGGGACGATCACGGTCGTGTGGGGCCGGCAGGACCGCGTCTGCCCGCCGTGGCAGGCGCGCCGGGCGACGAACCGCTTTCCCGGCGCGACGCTCGTCTGGCTCGACGACTGCGGGCACCTCCCGCACTGGGACCAGCCCGAGCAGACGGTCCGGCTCGTGCTCGGCCACACGGGCTGACGGCGGCGTCAGAGCTTGCTCATCAGAAAGGCCCTGGCCCGCCGCGTCTCGACTTCGGGGTCCTCGACCTGGATGAACTCGCGGTCGCGCAGCGTGTCGCCGCGCTTGCGGTTCTGCGGCGGCTCGAACGCCTCGATCAGCAGCGCCTCGAGCGTCGCGATGAGCGTGGACTCGGTCGGGCTGTAGCCTGCGGCCACCGGCCCGAGCGCGCCGTCGTCCCGGACCGTGCGGAGGCCGAACCACGAGAAACGGTCCCACCGGCCTTTGAGCCGGTCCTCGGTGTGCTCGTACAACCGCCGGGCGAGCGCGTCGCCGGACTGGCGCATCCCCGTGCGTCCGGCGTAAACCACGTTGCGGCCGTCGAAGAGGAGGTAGACGCCAGTCTGCTGCGCGAAGTCCACGGTCGTCGATTTGCGGTCGTAGCGGCCGAGCAGCTGCGTCGACGCCTGCCAGTGGACGGCGCTGCGCTCCCAGTACATCCCGAACGCCTGGACAAGCCCGGAGGCGTCGTCGGGTTCGGGATCCGCGATCGGCGCGGGCACAGGAGCAACCGGTGCCGTCGGGGGCGTGGCGCTCGGGGTTGCCGGTGCTACAGAGCCCCGGAGCGCGAACGTCCCGGGCGCGACGCGGACGTACGGGCTTGCATCGCCCTTTCTCTTGATGGACGTCACCACCTGTGAGTTGACCGTTGCAGCCGGGGTTGCACCAGTACTGACTCGTAATCCCTGTTCGAGAATTCGATCCGTGATATCCGAGTAATGTAGTGCTTTCCCTTCATCCTCGAGTACACGCTGAATGGCGTCGTTCCAGGAGAGAGGCTGGTTCTGTCCCATTGAAGTTCTGTGGGTGGATCGGTCAGGGCGAGCCCGTCGCGCCGCGGCGGAGGAACTCGTCGTAGAGCTCCGTCTGGCGGCTCACGAGCGGGATGAGCTCGCCGCGGATGAACAGGCCGGTGACGTGCGTGCGCGCCTCGAACGGGTCGCCGTCGGCGATGAAGAGCGTGGCCTCCTTGCCGACCTCGAGGCTGCCGAGGCGGTCCGCGACGCCGAAGATGCGGGCCGGGTTGATGGTGACCGCGGCAAGCGCCTCGGCCGGCCCGAAGCCGATCTCGGCCCCGTAGGCCGCGGCGAAGCCGGCGTGGAAGGGCAGGTTGCGCGCGTTGTCCTCCTCGTCCGAGCGGATCGCGACGAGCACGCCTGCCTGCGCGAGCAGGCCCGCGTTCTGGAACGGGCGGTCGTAGCGGTCGGCGTCGCGCGCCGGCAGCGCGAGGACCGGGCCGACGAGGCAGGGGAGGCCCGCGGCCGCGATCTGGTCCGCCACGCGCCAGCCCTCGGCGACGCCCGTGAGCACGGCGCGGACGTTCTTGCCCTTCAGCCACGCCAGCGCGGCCGTGATGTCGTCGGCGGCGTTGGCCTCGACGAGCAGCGTCCGCTCGCCGCGGACGACCGGCAGCAGCGCGGCCATCTCGGGCTGGTAGGGCTGCGGCGCGGCGTCGCGGGCCGCGGTGCCGGCGGCCGTCCGCGCCGAGTCGATGCGGGCGTAGAGCATGGCCTGCCGCCAGACGTCGTCGAGCTTGGCGAGCGCCTCGCGCGACGTCTTGTCGACCTCGGCCTGCTCGCGGCGGTCGCCGGGGCCACGGCGGCCCTGGCGCGGGAAGGCCAGCACGACGCCCTCGAAGCCGGCGGCGAGCGCGTCGGGCGTGTAGCCGTTGAGCTCGACGAGCGCGGCCGTGCCCGGCATCAACCCGCCGCGCGGGAACGTCAGGACCGTCGTGACGCCCGAGAGGCGCGTCACCGGGATGTGGACCGTCGACGGGTTGACGGCCGTGAGCGCGCGCATCTGCGGCGTGATCTCGCCGACCTCGTCGACGTCGACCGTCGTCTCGACGGCCCCGATCTCCTGCAGCCCGACGCGGTCGCCGGAGTCGAAGAGCCCGGGGTAGACCGTCCCGCCCGCGCACGGCACGCGGACGGCGTCCGCCGGCACGGCGACGTCCGCCCCGAGCGCTGCGATGCGCCCGCCGCGGACGACGAGCGTCCCGCGCTCGACCGTGCCCTGCGTGACGGTCTCGATGCGGCAGTCCGTGAGCGCGAACGTCCCGGCGACGGGGCGGTACTGCGCGCCCTGGGCGAGGGCGGCGGCGGGGAGGAGCGTCGGGGTCAGTGCGATGAGGAGGGCAAGGCGCACGGCAGAGTTTGGAGTTTGCCGGGTGAACCCGGACCTAAGTTTGAAGAGGCCACGCGCCGAGGTTACGCCGGGCGCTCTGCTGAGTCTTGAGGGTCTCACGTCCGGTGCAGGTGTGGCCACGTTTCAGCGGTTCGAGGACATCGAGATCTGGAAGCGGGCACGTCTCGTGTGCAGGGCCGTGTACCG
>JAYWIE010000405.1:0-2653 GCA_043789155.1 Rubricoccaceae bacterium
GCCGCCCACGCGCGCCGCGGCGGGCTGGACGCGCGCCTCGACGCGGCGGCGAAGGACCGGGCAGCGCTCGCCGCCGCCCGCGCCGAGCTCGCGGACGCGCGCCGCGAGCAGAAGCTGTACGGCACGCTCCGTCGCGCCTTCGGCCGCCACGGCATCCCGTCGCTCATCATCGAGGAGACGCTGCCGGACGTCGAGGACCGCGCCAACGTGCTCCTCGAACGGCTCACCGGCGGCACGACGCGCGTCGCGCTCGAGACGCTCAAGGACAACAAGACAGGCGGCACGCGCGAGACCCTCGATATCACGATCACGGACGCGCAGGGCGCGCCGCGCGCCTACGAGATGTACTCGGGCGGCGAGGCCTTCCGCGTCAACTTCGCGCTCCGGATCGCGCTCTCGCAGCTGCTCGCCGAGCGCGCCGGCACGCAGATCCGCACGCTCGTCATCGACGAGGGCTTCGGCACGCAGGACGCCGACGGCTTGCAGGCGCTCGTCTCGGCCATCCGCACGATCCAGGACGACTTCGACAAGATCCTCGTCGTGACGCACCTCGAGGAGCTCAAAAACGCTTTCCCGGTCCGCATCGAGGTCCGCAAGGACCCGGTCTCGGGCTCGACGTTCGACGTCGTCGGCGTGTAGCGCAGACGGGCGGGTGTCGGCAGGCTGTCTCGGACGCCTCGGCTGCCTGCCCCGCCCGAGCGCTGGTAGGGGTAGGTATCGCCGCCAACCTCCAGATCCCGTCGTTCCCGCGCACGCGGGAATCCAGAGTGTCGATCACAGACCTGCCCGTTGACCCTTGATGGGCTGCGCCTTCGCTGCGCGGTCACGCGTTCGCGGGAACGACGGCAAAAGGGAGGATGCACGACCTGGGCGCACACTGAAATACCTACCAGCGCCTCCGCGGGGACGACGGTGCAGGAGGGTCAGCACCAGCCGGATGCGTCCGCCAGAAACCTACCAGCGCCCGAGCGGGGAGGCGTCCCCATCTGCGGCGCGCATGTCGGGCGGGCGAGCGCGTCGGGTCAGGCGAGGCCGGTCGGGTGCGGCGCGGCCGGGTGAGCTGCGCTACTTCGTCTCGGCCTCGCGCAGGCGGACGCTCGCGTAGCGGTGGTTCACCGGGACGCTGCAGGCGCGGCGGCGCAGCTCGAAGCGGGCCATCCGGGCGAGGCCGCCGTCGTCGCGGGTCGAGGTCTCGTCGGAGTCCGAGACGCGCTCGGCGGCGGCGGTGAGGTGGCGGGTCGAGAGAAGCTGAAGATGCTCGGGGGTCATGGGCGTCGGCATGATGGGAGCGGTTGGTTCGGTCCCCATCGTATGCCTGCCGGGCCCGGAAGTCTCTCAGGGCGATCCTGCAAAAGCGCTTCCACTCGCCCGAGACATACGATTTCACACGACGCCTTCTGCCGTCCCGGCCGCCGCGTCGTCGAGCGCGGCGACGAGCGCGTCGAAGGGGACCGTCGCGCCGAAGATGCGGCTGTCGGCCCCGGCATACGGCACGACGAGCAGGTCGCCCCAGCGGTGGTTCGCGCACGAGAACAGGACGTTGTCGACGCCGAGGTCGTCGTCGCCCTCGCGCTCGAACTCGGTCTCGGGGCGCATCAGCGGCTCGATGCGCGCCACGACGGGGTCCGGCCGCGAGAAGTCCAGCAGGGCCGCGGCGAGGTCGTACTCGCGCGTGCCGTCGTGGCCGTAGTGGCCCTGGTGGTACATCGCGAGAAAGCGCGCGCCGCCGAGCGCGAGCGGTGGGCCGGCGGCCCCGATCCACGACTGCGCGAACTCGGGGTACGGGAACGTCCGGAAGAGCAGCCCGCAGCTCGTCCACGGCCCGGCCGGCGCGTCGGAGACGGCCCAGTGGATCGCCATCGCGTCCGGGCCCTCCATCGGGCGGTGCAGCAGCACGTACTGCCCGTCGACGGGCTCGGGCAGGAGCGCCGCGTTCTTGTTGTTGACCGCGTTGACGTCGCCCGAGACGGACCCGCAGAGCGTCCACGCCGTGAGGTCCTGGGAGGTCGCGAGGCAGACCGAGACCGAGCGGTCGAGGTCGTCGCCCGGCGACGGGTCCTGGTAGCCGGTGTAGTACAGGTAGTACGTCTCGCCGACGCGCGTGCAGCGCGGGTCCTCGAGGCCGAGGTTGTGGAACGGCGCGTCGGGGCGCAGGATGGGCGCGGCGTCGCGGTGGACGAGGTCCATGGTCGGCGTCAGGAAGGCGCGGCCGAGGCTGGACGGGGCCATGCCGAGCGCGGGCTCGACGGCTCCCTGAGCGCGGTAGAACAGCACGACGGCCCCGCCGGCGGCGCGGAGGGCGTCGGCCGCCGCCTCGGGCAGGTTCCACGCCGGCAGCAGCCGCGCGAGCGCGTCGCCGGCGACGAGCTGCGCCGCCGGGTTGAGCACGACCCGCGACTCCCACGGGTTGCCCTGGAGCGGCGCGAGCACGGGCTGGCCGCCGTGCAGGCGCGTCGCGCGGACGGGCGGCGGGGCGGAGATCGAGCGCGGCGGGCCGTCGGCGACCGGAGCAACGGGATGCATAGGTTCGCCCGGCAGGGCGTGGTGGGGGCGGCCGAAGATAGGCGGCGCAGAGGTCAGTCCGCGCCGGTGTGGCCGCTGCCGTAGGCGACGCTCAGGACCTCGGCGCGGTCCGTGCCCGCGGCGGTCCGGA
>JAYWIE010000406.1:0-2649 GCA_043789155.1 Rubricoccaceae bacterium
CGTCCCGAAGGCCATCTTGGGGTCGATCCGGAGGACCGTCAGGTCGGCGAGGTCGGCGGGAAGATCGGCCCACGTCGGGGCGACGACGAACGGGCCGACGCGCGTCGGCTGGATGGTCGCCTCCCAGGCGGCGTTCCAGTTCTGGTCGGCGAGCGTCGTCTCGTCGGCCGTGTGGACGCCGGTCCGGGCGAGCGCGTCGGCGAGCGCCGTACGGTCGACGGTGCCCGCGGGCGCGTAGGCGGCGAGGCCGTCGGGCGTGTCCTCGAAGGCCTCGAAGCCGGCCGCGGCGAGGCGCGCGACGAGGACCTCGCGGAGGTCTGGGAGGACGGGGACGGCGAGGCGGAGCGTGTCGGGCACAGGCGGCGGCGGCGGGCAGGCGTCAAGAAACGGCCGATCCGGTGGCCGGGCCGTCCGGTTTGCGTGCGTCCGGCGCGGCTGCGTCCGGTGCGGCGAGGTCCGGTGCGGCAAGGTCCGGGCGTGGTCCCGTTCAGCGGGGTGCCATCCGGATGGAAGACGCCCCAGCGGGGCGTCTCTACGGGGCGCGGGGTCGGACCGAACGGGGATGTCCGGGTCCAATCCCCAATCCCCTCACTCCTCGGCGCGCTCGACGCGGAGGCCCCACTCGGCCGGGTCGTACGGGGCGGGGCCGTCGAAGCCGCCGAAGGCGTGGCGGTCGTCGGTGACGTAGTGGGCGGTGTAACGGCCGGGCGCGAGCGTCAGGATGCCGTCGAAGCGGCGGTTCTTGGCCTGCCCGCCGGCCCCGACGGAGTTGGCGCGCGTGAGCTCCCAGACGCGCTCGCCCTGCGCGGTCTCGATCCAGCCGTAGTCGAGCGGGCCGCTCGGGAGCAGCTCGCCCGCGGAGACGATGCGGACGCGCGTCGCGGCGTCGAGCGTGAAGGCGCGCTCGAGGCGGGCGTCGTCGCCGACGCGCTCGAAGGCGATGATCTCCTCGCCCGAGGCGGGCGGATCGAGGGCGGGCCGGCTGTTTGGCCCCGGCGCGTCGGCGGGGCCGTCGGCGGAGCCGTCGGCGGAGCCGTCGGCGGGGGCGTCGTCCGAGTCGTCACCGGCGGTCCTGACGGACGGCTCGGACCGCCGAACGGCGGACGCCGGCAGGGCCGGGTCCAGCGCGACGACGGCCATGCCCCAGAAGCGCGCGTCGTCCGGGTCGCCGCCCGACGAGTAGTCGTCGCCGCAGTCGTGCGAGCCGTCCGTCTGGTAGCGGAGCGTGTAGGTGCCGGGCGCGAGCGCGAGCATCGCGGCCGCGCGGCGGTTGCGGTCGAGCCCGCCGGCCTGCTCGGTCTCGTCGTACGCCATCGTCCAGACCGCCGCGTCGCCGAGCAGCAGCGTCCCGTAGTCGTACGCCTCGCTCTGGCGCAGCTCGCCCTGCGCGACCACGACGACGTCGAGCGGGGCCGCGAGCGTGAAGCCGACCTCGGCGACCTCGTCCGTCCCGGCGCAGCGCACCTCGCCGAGCACGGGCAGCCGGCTCGTGCCGGCACGGACGGCCGCAGCGACGGCCTCGACGTCGAGCCGCTGCACGGCCGACGCGGGCGCGGTGCCGCGGTCGATGCGGAGGCCCCACGTCCACGGGGCCCACGGCGGGTTGGCCGTCCAGTCTCCGTGGGCGTGCGCGCCGTCCGTGCGGACGACCGCGCGGTAGAGGCCGGGCGCGAGCGCGACGCGGGCGCGGGCGTGGCGGTTCTTGACCGAGCCGCCGGCCCACGCCGAGCCCTCAGCGCGAAACGCCCAGACCGTGTCCGCCGCGCCGCCGACGCGCACGATCACCGCGCTGTCGGCCACGACGCCGCGCGTCGCCTCGAGCACGGCGTCCACGCTCACCGTGACCGGGCTCGAGACGCGGATGAGGGCCGACGCATGGCGGTTGCTGCCGACGCCCTGCTCGGCCCAGACCGTCGTCGGGGTGTCGGCGGCGGCGGCGAATGCGGCGGCAGGGGTGTCGTCGAGCGGCGTCGCGGCGTCGCGGTCGGCCGCGGTGATGCCGGTCGCGAGCAGGTGCCAGCGGCCGGACTCGCCCTGCCACGCGCGGCCGCCCTGCGAGAGCGCGGCGCGGATGCGGTTGCCGATGCCGGGCCGGGCCGGCCGCGCGACGCGCACGACCGGGTCGCCGTAGCTCGCGAAGTAGGCGTCGTAGGTGCCCGCGCCGAGCCGGAGCGTGTCGCGGACGGCCGAGACGAGGCCGCGCGCCGCGTGCCGGCCCGGCCGCTGCCGCCAGACGACGGCCCCGTCCGCCCGGCGGACGATCCAGCCGAGCGCGGCGAGCGCCGTGTCGGGCTGCTCCTCGAACGAGCCCGCGGCGTCGACGGCGAGGCGGGCGGGCGCGTCGAGGCGGAAGGCCTGGTGCGCGAGCGCCTGCGCCGAGAGCCCGTCGAGCGCGACGACGGCCCCGCCGCGCCCGCCGCCGACCGCGCGCACCGTGACGACGATGGCGGCGACGGCGAGCGCGACGAGCAGGATGCGGGAGACGATGCGGCGCACGGGAGGCGGGAAGGCGTCGGGCAGCTACGGGCACGGGGCGCGCCGGGTTGCCCGGATATATTCGCACCGCCGCGCCGGCCGACGCCCTCCCCTGCCGGGCTGTCGCGGCCGGCCTGCCCCCGCTGCCGTGCCCGCCGTCCTGCCCGCCCTCCG
>JAYWIE010000407.1:0-2648 GCA_043789155.1 Rubricoccaceae bacterium
GTTCGCGCTCGCGGTGCCGGCCCCGAACCCGGCGCGCGGCCGGGCGACGCTCGCGTTCTCGCTCGCCGCGCCGGGCACGGCGCGGCTGAGCGTGGTCGACCTGCTCGGGCGCGAGGTCGCGGTGCTGGCGCAGGGCGAGCAGGCTGCGGGCCGCCACGCCGCGACGCTGGACACGGGCGCGCTCGCGCCGGGCGTGTACGTGGTGCGGCTCGCCGCGGGCGCGCAGCAGGCGACGCAGCGGCTCGTCGTCGTGAGGTAAACGTCCGCTGACGAACACATGGCGAGCCGCTGGCCCAGGCCGGCGGCGCGCCGTGCATTGACTCGCCGCCGCGTCTACTCGCCGTCGCGGGCGGCGAGGCCGGCGTCGATCTGGTCCGTCACCGCGCGCACTTTCTCGCGGAACGGCGAGTCCGTGTGCGTCCGGAGGTAGGCGTCGACGAGCGCCTCGGTCTCGCGCCGCGTCGCCGCGTCGAGGCGCATCCGGACGGCCGTGTCGAGGTCGGTGCGGGCGAGGACGGCGAACGCGCGCAGCGCGGCCCGGCTGGCGCGGACGCCGCCGCCGAACGACCGCCGCCCGGCGAAGGCGTCGTCGACGCCGTCGTCGGCGGGCATCACGGCCCCGCTCTCGAGCACGAGCGTGCCGGCCTCGCCGAGCGCGAGCACGTCCTCGCGCTGGACGTCCGGCGCGAAGCCGAGCAGGCTCGCGAGGCGAAGCTGGAACCACGGGACCGCGTTCTCGGGCGTCTCGGCCGCGTCGACGAACGCGAGCGTGCGCACGAGCAGGTCGAGCGCGAGCGGGTGCGCCTCGCCCTCGCCGAGCACGGCGCGCGCGACCTCGACCGCGCGCAGCCCGAGCGGCACGCGCGCGAAGTCGCGGGCGAGCGCCTTCCACCGGATCATGTACGACACCTCGCGCAGCGTCTGGAGGCCGCGCCCCGGGCGGTGGTAGAACACGACCTGCACGGCCGACATCGGCTGGAGCGTCGAGCCGAACGTCGACGTCGGGCGGCGGGCCCCGCGCGCGAGCGCGCCCACGACGCCGTGCGAGCGCGTGAGCAGGGTCGCGATGCGGCTGGTTTCGCCGTAGTCCATCGTGCGGAGGACGACGGCGTCGGTGCGGACGATCATGGCGGGCGTACGCCGCGTGACAGGCCAGAGTGCCCATCCTGTCGTAGCCCCGTAGAGACGCTCCGGCGGGGCGTCTTCGCGACGTCCGCGACATCCACGACGTTTTTTCGCGACGGCGGAGTTAGACGCGCCCGGCGGCCGCGTCTTGGAGCGCACACCCCGCCCCGACCCCATGCCCTGGCTCTACCGCCTCCAGACACGCGCCGGCCTCACCGGCCCCGAAGGCACCGCCGCCGTCGTGCTCGTGCTCGCCCTCGCCGGCGGCCTCGCCGCGCAGCAGTGGCAGGCAGCCGCCGTGCCCGTCGCGCCGGACTTCTACGCCGCCGCGGACGCCGCCTTCATCGCGGCCGACCGCTCGGGCGACGTTCCCGGTACCGCCCCGCTCCGGCTCGTCAGCAGCGCCGCGCCGGCGGACACGACCGCCGACAGCCTCCGCACGGCCTCCGCCGACACGCTCGGCGCGGCCGACCCGGCGGTGGCCGACCCGGCGGTGGCCGAGGGCGCGGCGTCGGCCGAGGACCCGGCGGCCTACGTCGACGCCTCGCCTGCGGCCGCGGCCGACGCCGTCGTGCGGTCGTCCGCGCGGCGCAGCAGCGGCCGCAAGCCGCCGCCGGTCCGCACCAACCTCAACACCGCGACGTCCGAGCAGCTCCAGCGCCTGCCGCGCATCGGGCCGGCGCTCGCCGGGCGGATCGTCGAGTACCGGCGCGTCCACGGCCGCTTCGGCAGTGCGGGCGAGCTCACCGAGGTTCGCGGCATCGGCGACCGCACGATGGAGCGCCTCGCGCCCTGGGTCCACATCTGACGCAGGTGGCGAACCGACGCAGGTGGCGAACTGACGCGGGAGGCGAACCGAGGGACGGCGACCGGGGATGGTGGGTGGCGGGACCGTCTTTTTCTGCCACTGCCCCCTGGCCACCGGCTTGCCCTCTCCCCCGCCCCGCCGATACTCCGGGCCCGCCCTCGCCCGCCGCCCTGCTCCGGACGCTGATCCGCCTCCAACTGCTGGCCTTTCGCCGCGCCCCGCACTTCGGCGGGCGCCTCGCGCTGGCCGTGCTCAAGGCGCTCGGGCTCGCCTACGCCGTCGCGACGGCCGCGCTGATGGGCTTCCTGCTGCCCGACACGCTCTCGGTCTGGGCCCCGGCCGCGTCGGCGCTCGACGTCGTCGCGCTGGCCCTCCTGCCGGCCCTCGGCGCGCTGACGCTCGGCCGCGTCCTCTTCCAGGACGTCCCGACGCGCGGCTCCGAGGCGTTCCTGATGCTGCCCGTCGCCCGCGCCCGCATCGCGCGCGCCGTCTCGGTCCGTGCCACGCTGACCATCTTCAACGCCGCGCCGCTCGCCTTCGCCGTCCCGTTCGCGCTGCGGACCGTCCGCGCCGAGGCCGGTGTGCCGGCGGCCGCGGCCTTCGTCGCGGGCGTGGCGGCGCTCGTCGCCGTGTCGCACGTGGCAGTCGTGGTGTGGAAGACGCGGCTCGGGGCGGCCCCGGGCCAGACGGTCGCGGTCGTCGGGGCGTCTCTGTT
>JAYWIE010000408.1:0-9331 GCA_043789155.1 Rubricoccaceae bacterium
GTGTTGCCGAAGCCCGTCACGACGAGCACGTAGCTGCCCGCCGTGAGCGCCTGGTTCAGGATCTGCGAGCCCTGCCCGGCCGGAAGACCGCCCGTCGCGAAGTCGTCGTCGAGCGCGATCAGGTTCAGGCAGGGGTCACCCGAGGCGAAGCTCGCCCTGTAAAGGAAGATGTACCCGTCGAAGCCGGCCGGATAGGCCGTCGTGATGGTGTAGTTACCGACACCTGCCGCAGAGACCGTGAACGGCCGCGTCGCGAACGGAACGCTCACCGCGGTCGTGCTGAGCGCGCAGCCGCCCGAGGCCCCCGTGCCGACGGTCGTCGGGCGGTTGAAGCCCGGCGCGCCGACCGTCGTGCCGGCCGGGATCGTCGTGGTCTGGTCCGCGTTGCCGGTCCCGGTGACAGCGATCGTGAGCGGCGAGCCCGGCGCGTTCGAGGCAACGAGAATGTTGCCCGTCTGCGCGCTCGTGTTGGTCGGCGCGAAGCGGACCGTGAACGTCGCCGTGCCGCCGGCCGCGATCGTGAGCGGGAACGCCGGGGCGGTGACGGCGAAGGCCGCGTTGGAGGACGTGATGCCGGTGACGGTCGTCGCCGTCGTGCCAGTGCTGGTGAGCGTGACCGTCTGCGGCGCGCTCGTCGTGCCGACGGTCTGCGCCGTGCCGAACGAGAGCGTCGACGGGTTGGCCGAGAGCCCCGGGCCGGTCGTGGGCGTGAGCGAGCCGGTCAGGGTGAGGCGAACCTCCCCGTTGGCGCGCCCCGCACCAGGGGTCCCGAAGCTCGACACGCGGACGTAGTACGTCGTGCCGGAGACGGTCGTGAGATTGTTGATGCGCGACGTGAAGTCGCCCGCGGCGGTGTTCGTCGGGTCGTCGTCGTTGCACGCGACCTGCGTGAGCGTGGCCAGTGTCGCGCCGGTATAGACGCTCATGATCGTGTCGGTGAACTGCCCGGCCGGGCCGGGGGGCGTCGCGACGGCCGATCCGTCCGTGTCCAGAGTAACCGGCGTGCCACCGCCGACGAACTTGAACCAGACCGACTGGTTGGAATCACCGGCCGCGCAGGCGGCCGGGACGACCGGCTCACCAGTCTCAATGGTGGCGTCGATCGTCGACGAGAGCGTCTGGAGGCCCGGCGCAGTGATGACGGTCGCGTTGGCGAAGTTGTCGTTGGCCGGCGGGACGAGGCTGGTCTGCGTGAGCGCCTCCTGCAGCTTGTCGGACGTCTTCGCGCTCTGAGCCATCACGGCAGGCGAGAGGATCAGAACAGCCGCTGCGAGACGGGTGAGGGTAGAGAATCTCATTACGGGTGTGAGGGAGAGAGGTGGGCCGAGGCACGAATCCGCGGAGCGGTAGTGCCCTCATCTTACGCTCAAAAACGAGCCATAGGCAAAATCTCTGACGGTCAATCGCGGCGCTGCCGCTCCTCAGGTGGGCAGCCTCCCCACCGGCCAGACATAGCGGAGCCCCGGCACCGCGAGGGCACCGGGGCTCCGCCCGAGACGCGAGCGCCTCAGACACGGCCGGGACGCGTTAGCGCACCACCGTCACGCGCTGCGTCAGGTTGACGTCCACGCCCGTCGCACGGACGACGTAGACGCCCGCCGGAAGCTGCGCCGCGTTCAGCGACGCCTCGACCGTCTGGTCCGCCGCGACCGCGCCCTGGAACAGCGTCGCCACCTGCCGGCCCGTCACGTCGTAGACGGCGACGGTCACGTCGGCCGCCGTCGCCGTGGTGAAGCGGACGCGCGCCGCACCCTGAACCGGGTTCGGCGTCGCCGTCAGCGACATCCGGCCCGTCGCGGCCGCGCCCTCGCCGGCCGTCGTGCCGGTGAAGGTGTAGGTGCCCGAGACCGTGCCGGTCGCCGGCGTGGCCCCGAAGCCCGCGATGCGGATCAGGACCGGCGTGCCCGCCGTGACCGGGATGTCCGTCAGGATCGACGCGAGCCCGTTCGGGGTCGTGGCCCCGTCGTCGTCGCAGCCGATCTGCGTCGTGCCGGGCTGGTGGAACGTGAGCACGGTGTCGAACGACGACTGGCTGAGGTCCACCGTGAGGCGGCCCGCCGTCGGCGGCGTGAAGCGCCACCACACCGACGCGCCCTGCGACGTCTGGCAGGTCGGCACCGGCTCGCCGGCCTCGAGCGTCGCGTTGGCGCTGGAGCCGGTGAGGGTGCCCGTGACGGCGGTGAGGACGGTCGCGTTGGCGATGTTATCGTTCGACGGCGGGGCGAAGCCCGTGCCCGTCAGCGCGACCGACGCCGGGGAGCCGGGGGCGTTCGAGACGATGCTCACCGAGCCCGTCGACGCGCTCGCCGCCGTCGGCGAGTAGGTGACCGTGAACGTCGTCGAGGCGCCTGCGGCAAGCGTCAGCGTCGTGCCGGCCGTGCTGACCGTGAACGGCGCGCCCGAGCCCGTGATCGACGCGATCGTGACGGCCGTCGTGCCGGTGTTGGTCAGCGTGACCGTCCGCGCCGTGGTCGTCGTGCCGACGGCGACCTGGCCGAAGGCGACCTGGCCCGGCGTGACCGAGAGAGCCGGGCCGGTGATCATGCCGGCCGTGCCGTTGACGACGAACGGGAAGTCGATCGGGATCGTGCCGGGTGCCGGTGCCACGCCGCCATCGAGGGCGTCCTGCCACACGCCGCCTGCGCGCTGCCGCGCGTTGCCGGGCGGGGGCGTCGCGCCGGTGGTCGAGACTTGCGGGGCGAACGGGCCCGAGGCGAGCGAGCCCGTCGTGGCCCACTCCACCCAGTAGGTGCCGGCCGCGAGGAAGGTGTTGATCGTCGCCGTGTTGCGGTAGACCGGCCGCGTCGCACCCGTCGGTGCCGCTGCCTGAACGCGGTAGATGCCCGAGAAGACGCTGGACGCGAGGCGGCTCGTCGTGGTGTCGCCGAAGACGACCGTACTACCGGCGTCGCCGGGGCGGCCGTTGTAGATGCGGACGTAGAGGTTCGTAAACGACGACGTCGTGGCGTTCCCACCTGTCTGGTACGCGAAGAACTGGAAGTCCGAGATCGTCCACCCGCCCGCCGGGACCGTGAAGTTGTCGGCGATGCGGAAGGTGGCCGCGTTGGCCGGGTTGTGCTGCAGGCCGAAGGAATTCGAGCCGTACTGCTCGCCGATCGCGCTCGTGTTGGCCCCGCCGGCCCCGTTGCCGGTGCCCGTCTGAAGCGGGCCGTTGTCGTAGAGCAGCGCGAGGCTGTTGGTGGGGCCGGCCGGTGCGCTGACGCCGAACTCGGGCTTGCCCGTGGGCTCGCCACCAGGCCGGACGATGTCCGCGGCCTGGGCGAACGCCGGGGCAGTGCCGAGCAGAAGCGCCACGGCAAGGAGAAACAACCGTTGCATGTAAATGCAGGGATGCGCCCGGGCCACGCGGCGCAGGCAGAGAGAGAGTGGCAGGACGAGCCTGCCGGAGCCGCCAATCTATACACCCCCTCCACATCAGCGCCTGAAAACATGCCGGCCTTCCGAGGCGCAACGCTCGCATACACAAGAGCCCCGGCACCGCGAGGGCACCGGGGCTCCAGGCCGAGGCGCGTGCGCCTCGGGTCGCCAGACCGGGCTAGCGAACGACCGTCACGCGCTGCGTGAGGTTCACCGTCGTGCCGACCGCGCGCACGACGTAGACGCCCGACGGCAGCGACGTCGCGTCGAGCGACAGCTGGACCGTCTGGTCCGCCGCGACCGCGCCGCGGTAGAGCGCCGCGACCTCGCGGCCGGTGACGTCGAAGACGGAGACCGAGACGTCCTGCGCCGTCGCCGTCGTGAAGCGGACGCGGGCGGCGTCGCGCGTGGGGTTCGGCGAGGCCGAGAGGCTCGAGCGGCTGTTGTCCGCCGTGTCCTCACCCGCGACCGGGGCGAAGGTCACTGCGGCCGGGCCACCGACCGTGCCGGTGAAGGTGCCGGCGGCCGCGTCGTTGAATCCCGTGATCACGAGCACGTACGTCCCCGCCGCCAGCGTCTGGTTGGCGATCTGCGAGCCCGTGCCGAAGTCGTCGTTGAACGCGATCCGGTTGGTGCAGGACGCCGCCGGGTTGAACGTGCCCTGGTAGAGGTTGATGTAGCCGTCGAAGGTCGTCGGGTAAGTCGTCGTGATGGTGTAGCTACCGGCCGTGGCGACGGTGAACGTGCGCGTGGCGTAGGCCACGCTCGCGCCTTCGGTGCCCGTGGCCTGGACGCAGGTCGCACCGTTGCCGCGGTTGAAGCGCGGGCCGCCGACGGTCGTGCCCGGTGGGATCGTCGTCTGGAGGACGCCGTTGCCCGTCAGCGCGATCACGAGCGGCGAGCCCGGAGCGTTGCTGACGATGTTGACGGAGCCCGTCGAGGCACCGAACGCGGTCGGGGCGTAGGTGACGGTGAAGGTCGTCGTGGCACCGGCGGCGAGCGTGAGGCTGGTGCCGGTCGTGTTGACCGTGAACGGCGCGCCCGAGCCCGTGATCGATGTGATCGTCGTTGCCGCCGTCCCACTGTTGGTCAGCGTAATCGTCCGCGTGCTCGACTGGCCCGTCCCGACCGCGCCGAAGGCGACCGACGCCGGGTTAGCCGCGAGGCTCGGGCCTGAGGCCGCCGCCTCGATGCTGACGTCGTCGATGAACCAGTTGATGAGCGGCCCGGCGGGCTTCGAGGACAGGAGCGAGAGCGTCTGCGAGCCGCCCGCGGTGACCGTGATCTGGCGCGTGACGGTGACGAACGCGCCGGTGTAGGTCGCGACGTTCGCCTCGGTCGCGCGGAAGAGCTCGAGGCTGCCGAGCGTGATGAAGAACGAGCTGACCGCACCCGCGTTGCTGCCCGCCAGCAGGCGGAACGTGAGCGTGTACGTGCCAGCGGGGACGTTGACCTGCTGCGTCGCGCCCGACTCGAGCGCGCCCGCGCTCGAGCCGAGGACGACGTAGAAGCTGCCCGTCTGGCCGACCTCCGGGCCGCCGGTGGTCGGGCCAAGGATCGGGCTGCCGGCGATGTAGGCCGGGTTGGTCCCGACCCAGGCCGTCTGGGCCGGCGGACGCCCCGCCTCGAACGACGGGTCCGCAACGAGGTTGACGAGCGACGAGGGGGCCGGAGCGGCGGTGACCGACGTCCCGGACGGCTTGCCGAGCGTCATGACGCCGCGCGTAGCGTCCTGAGCGAAAGCCGGGGCGGCGCTGAGCACCAGGGCCACAGCAAAGAGAAACAAGCGTTGCATGTAAATACGGGGAGGTTACGTAGGCCGGGGGCGCGCACGCAGAGAGAGAGGGGGAAGGGCAGACTCCGTTCCCGTGGATATTTCGAAAGTACGTGATTCGCCGGGCAACCGGGAGGCGACGTCAAGGGAAGGTGGGGTCACCCGCTCGTGTGGAAAGAAGGGGGGCCTGGCGCTGAGCGTCCGCGAGCACCGGTGCAGCGTCGTACCCTCGCCCCATGACGTTCCTGAACCCGCTGCTCCTCGCCGGCCTCGCCGCGGTCGCGATCCCGGTCGTCGTCCACCTGTTTCACTTCCGCCGTCCGCGCCGGCTGGAGCTGCCCACACTGCGCTTCCTGCGGGCCGTCGAGGCGACGGCAGTCCGGCGCATGCGCCTGCGGCAGTGGCTGCTGCTCGCGCTCCGCGTCGTGGCTGTGGCCCTGCTCGCGCTCGCCTTCGCCCGCCCGACGCGGACCGCCGACGCTGGCGGCCTCTTCGCCGACCGCGGCGCGCGCAGCCTCGCCGTCGTGGTCGACAACAGCCGCTCGATGACGCGCCGCGACGCCGACGGCGCGCTCCTGGACCAGGCAATGCGCATCGCCGACGCAGCCCTCGCCGCGACCGGCCCCGGCGACGAGCGCACGGTCGTCCCGACGGCTGCCCCGCCGGGCGCGCGGCCGGTCCCGTTCACGTCGGCCGGCCCGGCCCGCGACGCGCTCGCCGCGCTCGCGCCGGCCCCGCGGGCCGCGCCGCTGACGGCCGCGATCGGGCAGGCCGGCAGCGTGCTCGCCGCAGCCGTCCACCCGCGCCGCGAGATCGTCGTCGCGAGCGACCTCCAGGCGTCGACGTTCTCGGACTCGGCCGGCGTGGACCTACCGCCGGGCGTCGGGCTCGTGCTGGTGCCGCTCGCGCCCAGGGCCGTGCAGAACACGGCCGTGACGGGCGTCCGCGTCCTGAGCGCGATCGTCGAGCCGGGCCGGCCGGTCCGTATAGAGGCGACCGTGACGCGCTTCGGCGGGCAGGCCGGGACGGTCGCGGCGACGCTCACGCTCGGCGGGACGCGCGTCGCGGAGGCCTCGGTGAGCGTCGCGCCGGGGCGGCCGGCAACAGTCGCGTTCACGGCCACGCCGCGGACGCGCGGGTGGACGGGCGGCGAGGTCCGGATCGCGCCCGGCGCGGGCGAGGCCGACGCCTGGGACGACGCCCGGGCGTTTGCCCTCCTCGTCCCGCCGCCGCCGCGCGTCCTGGTCGTCCGTGGCGACGGGGCCCGGGCGGACCGCCTCCTGCTCGCGCTCGGCGTGGCCTCGGAGTCCGGCGGGATGGCCGTGAGCGAGATCGCCGAAGGCGCGCTCGGCACGGCCGACCTCGCGCGCGCCGACGTCGTCGTGCTCGTCGGGCCGCGGGCGGTCTCGGCGCGGGCGGCCGCACGGCTCGGCGCGTTCGGGCAGCGCGGCGGCGGCGTCCTCGCGTTTCCCGGCGACGCGCCGGACGCGCTCAACCCGGCCCTCGCGGCCCTCGGCGGCGGGCGCATCGCGGGGACAGTCGGAGCACGCGGCGGGCCCTCGCGCGGCGGGCTCGCCTCGACCGACCTCCGCCACCCGCTCTTCGCCGGCCTCTTCGACACGCCGACGCCGACCGTCGACAGCCCGGAGATCTTCCAGGCCGCCCGCTACACGCCCGGCCGCAGCGACGAGCGGACCGTGATGCAGCTCGCCGCAGGGCCGCCGCTGCTGCACGAGATCCGCCGCGGGGCCGGGCGGACGCTCCTCTTCGGCGTCGCGCCGGACCCGGCGTGGTCGGACCTCACCGAGCGGAGCCTCTTCGTCCCGCTCGTCGTGCGGTCGATTGCGTACCTCGCGGCTGGGTCGTCGCCCGGCGACGCTGCGGACGACCCCGGGCGGGCGGTCAGGATCGAGACGGCGGCGGCGGAGCCGCTGCGGCTCGTCGGGCCGGACGGGCGCGCCGTCGCGGCCGTGCAGCGCCCCGTCGCGGGCGGCGTCGTGCTGAGCCTCGACGCCGTCGCAGCGACGGGCCTCTACCGCGTCCTGCAGGGCGAGCGCGTGCTGCGGACGGTCGCGGTGAACGAGGCGGCGCGCGAGTCGGACCCGGCCGTCCTCGCGCCGGCGGAGGCGGCGCGCCGGCTCGAGGCGATGACGGGCCGGCCGGTCCGCGTCGTGGACGGGCGGGACGGGGCGGGGCTGGCCGCGGCGTCCGGGGCGGGCACGCCGCTGTGGACGTGGGCGCTGGCGCTGGCGCTCGTCGCGCTCGTCGCCGAAACGGCCGTCGCCTCGCGCCGCCGCGCCGACGCGGGGTGACAGTCAGCGTGGTCGCCACCGCGCGGGGTTATCAGCGATGTAGCGCCGAGCCGTTTCGAGGTCCGCCGAAGTGCGGAGCAGCCGATCGTGGTATTCGCGTTGCCACACCGCGAGGTGCGGCTGGCCGGCGTCGAGGCGGACGGCGCGCGTCACGGCCGATTTGTAGCCGCGGATGATGGCGGGCACGGTGCCGGGCCGGATGTGCCCGAACGACCGCGATGGATCCGGTGGTCGGGACGGGTCCGGGGTCCGGGACCGTTGATTCAGGCGTTGACGCTCGGTAGGGCCACAGCATGCTGTGGCCCTACGCCCACCGACCCATCCCGCATCGCGACCGTCCGCATCGCGACCGTCCGGTGGATCGTATCTCAGGAATAGAGGGAGGTGCACGTGGTCCTGCATCACGACGAACGCATCGGTGACGGCGTGAGGGTGGTGCTCGGGTACGGACGCCCACATCGCCGCGGCCCGCTCGCCCGCCTCAGACAGGACGACCCGGTCGGCCACGACGTCGCCGAACAGGGGTCTGCGCTCGGCCGTGCAGATCGTGATGTGGTAGCGGCCAGCGCCGTAGTCGTGGCCGGCGAGGCGGACGCTTCGGTGGCCGGGATGGAATCGGGGCATGCGCGGCCGGGGCGGGACGTCTGCCAAGACGCGCCGCGGCCCCGCGCGTAACCGCCCGACCTGCAACAGGCCCGCCGCGCGGGCGTTACTCGGTCCACATCTGCACCGTACCCGATTGAACGAGACGAACGCCGGCCGCCGCGAGGTCGCCCTGATCATCGGCGTCCACACGCCCGACAACCCGGAGGACGACTTCCGCGAGTCCCTCGACGAACTCGAGCTCCTCGCCGACACGGCGGGCGCGGACGTCGTCGCGCGCGTGACGCAGAACCTGCCGCGCATCCAGTCCTCGACGTACGTCGGCTCGGGCAAGGTCAAGGAGATCGCCGCCGCCGTCGAGAAGCACGGCGCGGACCTGCTCGTGGTCAACGACGATCTCACGACGGTCCAGACGCGCAACCTCAACAAGGAGCTCCAGGTCGAGAAGATCAACCTCAAGATCGTCGACCGCTCCGGGCTCATCCTGGACATCTTCGCCCGGCGCGCCCGCTCGAGCCAGGCGCGGGCGCAGGTCGAGCTCGCGCAGCTCGAGTACCTCAAGAGCCGCCTCACGCGCGCGTGGACCCACCTCGAGCGCCAGAAGGGCGGCATCGGCATGCGCGGGCCCGGCGAGACGCAGATCGAGACCGACCGCCGCATGATCGGCAAGCGCATCTCGGTCCTCAAGGAGCACCTCCAGAAGGTGGACCAGCAGCGCATGACGCAGCGCAAGTCCCGCACGGACCAGACGCGCGTCGCGCTCGTCGGCTACACCAACGCCGGCAAGTCCACGCTCATGAACGCTCTGGCGGACGCGGGCGTCCTCGCCGAGGACCGCCTCTTCGCGACGCTCGACGCGACGACGCGCCAGATCGCGCTCGCGCCCAACAAGCCCGTCCTGCTCGCCGACACCGTCGGCTTCATCCGGAAGCTGCCGCACGCGCTCGTCGAGAGCTTCAAGTCCACGCTCGACGAGGTCCGCGAGGCAGATGTCCTCCTGCACGTCGTCGACATGACGCACCGTGCCTTCGAGGACCACGTGGCCGTCGTCCGCGAGACGCTCGCCGAGCTCGGGGCCTCGGACAAGCCGACGCTCATGGTCTACAACAAGGTCGACGCGCTCGAGGACACCGGCCTCATCGACGCGCTCACCGACGCGGACGAGGCAGCCGGCCAGCCCGCCGTCTTCATCTCCGCCGCGCGCGGCATCGGCCTCGACCGGCTCCGCGAGACGACGCTCGGGCTCGTCGAGGCGGACTACTCA
>JAYWIE010000409.1:0-2640 GCA_043789155.1 Rubricoccaceae bacterium
GGAGGAGCGGCCGGCGTCGCCGGCGGCACGGGCGGGGCGGGCGGCGGCACCGGCGGCGGGGCGGGCCCGGGCTCCGGCGACGGTACCGGACCGGGGGACGGCGGCACGGGCGGCGAGCGGTTCGTCGAGCGCCCCGAGCGCAGCCCGCGCTCCAACGGGACGCAGCTCGCGGTCTACCCGGACGCGGCGCGCGCCGCCGGCGTTCGCGCGCGCGTCCGCATCCGCGTGCTCGTCAACTCGGGCGGGCAGAGCGTCGGCGTCGAGGTCGTCGAGCGGAAGCTCATCGACCGGCGCGGGCGCGAGCAGATCGTCCCGAGGCTGCCGTACGGCCTCGAGGAGTCGGCACTGAGGTCTGCGCGCAGCACGAGCTTCTACCCCGCCCGCGACGCGGGCGACAACGTCCGCGCCTACGCGACCGTCACGATCCTCATCGGCACGGCCGACTGAGCGTCAGTCGCGGCGGGGGCTCGGGGCGACGCGCGCCGTCCCGACGCGTGTCGTCCCGACGCGTGGGACGGCGCGCGGCGCGGTGTCGGTCGGGACGTCGAACGAGACGCCGGCCATGAGCGCGGCGACGTCCGCGCGGCGGCGCGCCCACGTCGCGGCCGGGGCGACGACCGAGACCGCCCAGAACATGCGCCCGCGCTGCGCGAACGCGGTCGCGCCGCCGAGGCCCGTCCCGGCCGTCTCGACGGCGACGAGCGCCTCGAGCGGCACCGCGGCGGGGCCGACCGGCCGCACGCCGTGGTAGCCCACGCGGGCCTGCCCGGAGTGCCAGCCCTCCTCCTCGGCCGGGTTCAGGCCCGTCAGCAGCTCGGCGCGTACGGTGACGCCGGCGAGCGGGCCGGCCGGCGCGGTGAACGTGTAACTGGCGTAGGCGGGCAGCCGCGTCTCGTCGGCCGCGGGCGTCCACCCGGGCGGCAGCGCGACGCGCAGGCCGGTCCGGCCGTAGAGCGCGGACGTCGGGCGGGCGGGCGCGGCCGGCGCGGCCGGCGCGGCCTCGCGCGTCGCCTCGGTCGGCTCCGACGGGACGGGCGCGGCCGCGGCGCGGGCGTCGGAGGTCTGTGCGGGCGGTGCCTGCGCTGGCGTCTGTGCCGGCGTCTGCGCAGGCGGCGTCTGCCAGCCGCGGCTCACGATGCGGCGCGTCGGCAGGCGGGTCACCTGCGCGCCGGCGGGGTCGGCGGCCAGCGCGATCAGGGCGACGAGAACGGTCGAGCGGAGCATGGGGCCGGGTGTCGGAGTCGCCGGAGTATCGGCCGGGCGCGGAGCGGCTTAACCGCTGGCCTCCCTCCCACCCCGCCTCTTGCCGACTGACCTCGTCGCCTGCGGTTTCCACCAGGTCGCACGGCCCCGCGTCGCGTAGTCCCGTCTGGCCCGCCCGCCGGGACGCCCGGACCTAGTCCGGGGGCGTCCGGCGGGATGGCAGCTCGAGTGTGCCCCGTCATGTGCCGACCGTGCTGTCCCGGCCTCAGATTCCGAAGCCGCCGTCGGTGCCCGGCTGCTCCGGCTGCCGCGCGCGCCGCGGCTGGCCCGCGCCGAACGAGTACGTCAGCGTCGCCGAGACCTGCTGGATCTGCGGGTCGCGGATGCCCGTCACGACCGTGTTGTTGGCCGACGACGTGAACTCGAAGCGCGACGTCGAGAAGAGGTCGTTGACGCGCGCCGAGAGCTGGAGCGCGGCTGTGAGCTTCTGGCTCAGCCCGAGCGACGCGACGCCGAAGCCGGACGTCCGGCCGTCCTCCGTAGACTGCGGCGCGCGGTAGAAGCCGAAGAACTGGACGTCGGTGCCCTGGCGGATCTTGACCTGGAGGCTCGTCCGGGCCGAGAGCTGGAGCGCGTCCGCCGTGACGCCGGTCGCAGACGTCCCGCCGTCGACGACGGTCCGGGCGGCGGTCCCCGAGACGAAGCCGCGCACGCGGCCGCGGAAGAGGCTCGCGAGCAGCGTCAGGTCCGCGCCGTAGGAGTTCTGCGTATCGAGATTCTGCGCCGTCTGCGTCGTGACGCCCGTCGCCGGGTCCACGAGGAAGCGCTGGCGGATGACGTCGGTCGTGTGCCGGAAGAAGGGCGTCAGCGTCGCGAAGTAGCGGTACTGGAGCGTCGCCTCGTAGGCGTCGGTGTATTCGGGCCGCAGGCCCGGGTTGCCGACGCGCACGTTGAGCGTGTCCTCGAAGCTCGGGAACGGGTTGAGCTGGCGCGAGCGCGGGCGCTCGATGCGCCGCGAGTAGCTCGCCTTGGCGAGCGTGCCCGGCGCGAACGAGTACGTCACGAAGGCGCTCGGGAAGAGGCTCTGGTAGCGCTGGCTCGTCGCCGCGAGGTCGACGCCGAGGACCGGCGGCAGGGCGGGGACGGTGCCGCGCAGCGTGAAGTCGCGGGTCGCGGCCTCGGCGCGGAGGCCGGCCTGGACGGCGACGTTGCCGATCTCGCGCGACGCCTGCGCGTAGGCCGCGTAGACGCCCTCGTCGTACGTGAAGGCGTTGGTGCGCGCGAGGTCCGGGACGAAGCCCGTGCCCTGGCCGGTGCGGTAGTCGAGGTCCGAGTCGAGGCGGCGCAGCGTCGCCTTGGCCCCGGTCTCGAGGCGCGCGCCGAGCAGCGGCCGGTTGTAGTCCGCCTGGAGGTAGGTCTCGTTGTTGTTCGTCAGAT